>FAON01000010.1 GCA_001485605.1 Candidatus Kryptobacter tengchongensis | reverse complement strand
AGCAAAAGAGATTTTGTTTTTCTATAGCGATTTGTTTTCTTCAATAGAGATAATTGCTCGGAAGGTTAAAAGAGGTGGTTTTGTCTGCTTTGTAGTTGGGAACAGACGAGTCAAAGGAGTTGAACTTGAAACAGATAGGATATCTGTTGATTTCTTTTCGCATTTCGGTTTCAAGCACATAAAAACGATTATACGAAAGATATCAAATAAGAGAATGCCCTTGCAGAATTCACCGTCAAATGTAAAGGGAGGGAAAGATTTAACCATGCGTTATGAGTATATAGTTATTTTGAGAAAAATAATCTGAGGGTTAAAAATGGAAACACTTTTTACATATTTTCTTGGTCCAAAGGGAGAAAACACCGAACTTTTTAAGAGACTTATTAACATCGCAATTGAATGGAATAAAAAATGGCGAGAAAATTTCTTTGACGATGAAACAATTTACCCTGATAAATTTTTTAATTCTGACATCTTCAAGGTTGAATCTGAAAAACTTGAAAAAATTTTTGATGAATTTTTAAAGCGCCTTGAGAAGAACCTGCCGTATTTCCATCCGAGATATTCGGCGCAAATGCTAAAAGATCCCTCTATCCCAGCTTTGATCGGCTATTTCGCAGTTATGTTGACAAATCCAAATAACCACGCTTACGAAGGAGGACCTGTTACAACTGAAATGGAGATGGAAGTAGTTGATGATCTTTTGAAACTTGTCGGATTTAAAGAAGGGTGGGGGCATCTGACAAGTGGTGGTTCGCTTGCAAATCTTGAAGCCCTGTGGGCTGTTAGAGATTTCAGGAAAAGTGGAATTGCTGTTTTCTCAAAAGGTTCTCATTACTCATGGAAAAGAATTTGCTCAATTTTAAAAGTTGATTTCATTGAAGTTGATGTTGATGAAAATTATAGAATTGAATTAAATCAGCTTGAAGATGTTTTAAAGAAAAACGATGTGATGTTTGTGATGGCAAACTTCGGGACAACCGGAGCTGGAGCAGTTGATCCCATAAGTGAAATTTTAAAATTAAAAGAAAAATATGGCTTTCATCTCCACATTGATGCAGCTTACGGTGGATACATGAGAAGTTTGATAATTGATGAAACAGGGGAAATAATGACTTTCTCAGAAGTTGAAGCTCCATTGAAGAAGTTCGTTTACGATAATTTGCTTGCTATCTCTGAAGCTGATTCATTGACGATTGATCCACATAAACATGGGCTTGTGATGTATGGGGCTGGTGGAGTTCTTTATAAGGATGAAAATTTAAGACAAGTTATACTTAACACTTCACCATACACATATCATAAAAAAGATAAGCCAAACATCGGGATGTTTCAACTTGAGGGGTCAAGACCCGGGGCATCTGCTGGAGCTGTATGGCTTACGCATAGAGTGATACCGCTTAACAAAAATGGATTTGGAAAAATTCTTGAGCAAACCTTAAAAAGCGCAAATTATCTTTATGAAAGGGTAAAAAATCTTAAAGGTTTTTCACCATTAACTCAACCAGATCTTGATATTTTTTGTTTTTACAGACATAATGATGAGCTTAAACTGAGCAAGATAAACGAGAACACCCTCAAAATTTACAACCGTCTTTCTGTTGAGAATCCAAGCGCAAAATTTATACTCTCAAAATTCATTGTTGACAAATCAACCGCTTTGAGAATAAACCCAAAATTTGAAGTTGACGATGAATATCTTGTCACGCTTCGCTCTGTGTTTATAAAACATTGGAACGCGATGAGCAAGAAGGTAAATTATATTGATATGCTTGTTGATGAGCTATTACAAGATTAATTCATTTTTCGGGATTTAAATTCTTTTTGAAGAATTTATCTATCAAATCCCATGCGTTTTTCGTTGAGATTTCATCGTAATTGTTTTTGTTGTTTGGGTTCATGAAAGCGTGAGAAACATTGGGATAGATTTTGATTTCAATTTTTTTCCCAAGTTTTTTCATTTTTTCCTCAAAATTTTTCACTGCATCTGGTGGTATCCCTCGGTCTTTTTCTGCGAAGATTCCAAGGATCGGTGCTTGTATTTTCTCAAGTTGTTTTTCGTCTTCAACAAGTCGCCCATAGCAGATAACCCCAGCGGAAAAATCTGGAATTTCAATTAAACTTCTCAATGCAAATCCTCCACCCATGCACCATCCTATTATACCAATTTTATCGGGATGGACATTATCTATTGATTTAAGATATGAAACAGCTGATTTTATATCTCTTACTACAACATCTGGTGAGAGGGACTGCATATATGATCTGGCTTCATCTGGAGTTTTTGCAAGTTTTCCACGATAAAGATCAACAGAAAGGGCAATGTATCCTTTACTTGCAAATCTTATGGCATTTTCTTTTTCCCAATCTGTCAAGCCCCACCATTCGTGAATTAACACAATCGCTGGGAATTTCCCTTCAGCTTTTGGAACAGCAAGAAATGCTGAAATTTCTTCATCGCCACTTTTGAATTTTACCATCTGTATTCCAACATTTAACTTCTTTTCCTGGGTGAAGGCAAGGATTGTAAAAATGATAGATAGAATCATCGCTATTACGAGAAGGAGAAAAATTTTATCAAACATCGTTTGCCCTCGCTATTATTTTTGGTATAGTGGGAGTTTAATTGTTATCGTTGTTCCTTTTCCGAGTTCGCTTTCAACGAAAATTTCCCCTTTATGGTCAGTTACAATTTTTTTTGTTATCGCCATTCCAAGCCCTGTGCCATGTTTTTTCCCGTATGTGACAAATGGTTCAAAAAGCCTTTTCTTCACTTCTTCAGGGATTCCTTTTCCCGTATCTGTGAACTGCATGTAAAAGAAATCATCCTCACGCCATGTCTTTATGATGAATTTTCCGCCTTCGGGCATTGCATCTCTTGAATTATTGGCTATGTTAAAGATGACCCGCGTCATTTTATCAACATCAATTTCAACCTCGTCGTCAAAGTCAATTGCTTTCTCAATTTCAATTTTGTTCCTCTCAAAATCCCTTGAAAGGAAAGCAATCACTCCATCAAGAAAATCTCCAAGTTTTATCTTTGAAAAGTTTAAACTTGATACCCCGCGTGAAAAATCAAGTATCTCTTGCGCCATATTCACAAGGCGATCAATTTGTCTTATCACCTCATCAACGAGTTGAATTGCTTCGCTTTCACCAACTTTTTTTCTTAAAACCTGTGCGTAGGCTTTTATTGTCGTCATTGGATTTTTTATATCATGGATGATTGAACTTGCCATTTTCCCAATTGCCGCAAGTCGTTCGTTATTTACAAGTTCCTGAGCCATCTTTGCATTTTGGATTGCGATTGAGGCGTGAATTGAGAGAGCACTTAACATTTCCTCATCTTTTTTTGTAAAAGTGCCCTCTTTTTTGTTTATCAATTGGAAAACACCAACAATTTTACCGTTCTTATCTTTTATTGGCTGGCACAACATCGTTTTTGTTCTATAACCTGTTTTTATATCTATCTCGGGATTGAATCTCGGATCTTTATAAGCATCTTCAAGGTTGATTATCTCACCAGTTTGAGCAACATAGCCTGCAATGCCTTTTCCTATCGGTAGACGAATCTCACTAATTTCATCCCCTTCAAGAACTTTTGACCAAATCTCGCCAGTTAATTCATCAATTAGATAAACTGTTCCTCTGTCGGCATTCGTAATTTCAATGGCGATCTCAAGGATTATTTTTAAAAGTTCATCAAGGTTTATGGTTGAATTAACTCGTTTCGTTATATCAATTAAATAGTTCAGTTTGTTTATCTGTTCCGTTACCTCTTTTTCGTATTCAAGAAAATCTCTCAAAATTTTATCATTTGATGTCCTCAATCTCTCGCTTAATGTCTTTGCGATATTAATTATAAGTTGGGGTTGAAGATGGATGAGCTTGTCAAAGTAATTTGCAGGGATAGATATGACTTCACAGTCGGTTAAGGCTACAACACTTGCCGAGCGTGGGCGAAGATCTATAAGGGACATTTCACCAAAGAAATCACTCTCGCTAAGCTCCATCAAAATTTTACCTTTTGAATCGGCAAGCTTTACTACTTTTACCCTTCCTCTCATAATCAAGCAAACTTTATCGCCGTATTCACCCTCGCGAAGTATTATATCGCCAGGTTTGAAATTTTCAATGATGGAATTTTGAGCAACTTCGTTTATCAGTTCTTCCCCGATTCCTGTGAATAATTTGTTTTTCTTTAATGATTCAAAGAGGTGTTGCATTATGACCTCCCGTATAAATTGGCAAATAGATTGAAGCGTTTTTTATCACTGCAATTGAGCACTTAAGTTTTTTTAGAATGTCAACATCGTCAAGTGATTTCAATCCCATCAATTCAATTAATCCTTTATCTAACTTGGACTTCACACTTATATTAGCAATTTTTAACTTATTTTGCAACGAAAGGGCGGTGTGACCGTTCATTGAGTAATTTTGGAGAAGTTGTCTTTTCATTTCCTCTGGATTTTTGAATTTAAACCAGTCAAGGAAGGTTTTTGAACCAATCCCATCTCTACATTCAATGAAACAAAACAATGTTCCTCCTTCCTTTAAGATATAATGTGAGTGATGGATTGTTTTATGTGATTGGATGAAGTTTACATCTTTTGGAAATCCTCCCGCACTTGATATGACCGCGTCAAACTTACCCTTTACAGGTATAGTGAAAAACTTCTTAACAAATTCAGCTCCAGCTTTGTGAGATGAGATTACATCGCCTGAAAAAGCGGAAATAATTTTATCGTTTTCATCAAGGACAACTCCAATATGAAACGCTTTGAGGTTGCAAATCTTAAAAGACTCAACTATATCCTCGTAAATTGGGTTTCCATCAAGTTTAAGGTTTGTTGCATCAGGATTTATGTCGCCATCTGGGGTTAATGTAAGTTTGTGATTTTGAATTGCGGTTTTATATGATGAGACGCCTGGTATAAGCATTTTGGCTCCGCCACCAAATCCAGCAAAATAGTGATGGGTTATCGCTCCGATGATCAGAATTTTATCAGAGGAAGAAACAAGTTTGTTTAGTAAAATTTCGGTGCCTCTGCTTGTTTTCCCATAGTATATGAAGTTATCGCCGTGTGCATCGTTTTCAAAAATTTCAAAGTTATTATAAATTTCATCCCCAAGTATCTCTCTTTTTTCTGCTTCAGATTGTTTTGAATGTGTGCCGTTTGCAAACAGGATTTTTATTTTTTCATTTTTAATTCTCTCCAAAACAAATTTAAGGACAAAATCAACTCGTGCTTTTCTTGTTTTATCTGGGACGATGATCAAAATTTTATCTCCAGGTTGAGTGAAGTTTTCAAGTTTTGGCGAATCAATAGGATTATCAAGGGCATCGTTTAAAATTTCTGCTTCATCCCGTTTTGCGGGGATATACTGTGGTGTTAAGATAGTGGCATGATCAGGAAGTTCAATTTCTAATTCAGTTTTACCATATTTAATTGAAATTTTTTTCATTTCGCTTTCATTTTCTATTCATAAGGGTTGCGGCGAAAGCTGCACCAAAACCATTATCAACATTGACCACAACAATTCCAGGGGCACATGAGTTGAGCATTGTCAAAAGAGGTGCAAGTCCATTGAAGTTTGCGCCATACCCGACTGATGTTGGGACGGCGATCACAGGGACATCAACAAGCCCGCCAATGACACTTGGCAAAGCTCCTTCCATACCAGCAATGACAATTATAACACTTGCGTCCTTTAGCTTATCAAGATTTGAAAACAAACGGTGAAGACCCGCAACACCCACATCATATAAAAGTTCAACTTCATTTCCAAGTATTTCCGCTGTAACCCTTGCTTCCTCTGCGACAGGGAGATCCGCAGTCCCAGCAGTTATGATTAAAATTTTCCCCTTTTTATCATCTTTCTTTATCTCACCACGAACAACAGTTATAGTTCTCGCAAGTTCGTTATATTTCGCATCTTTAGCAATCTTTTTAACAGCTTTGAAGTGTTCCGTGTTTGCTCTTGTTGCGAGAAGAAAATCAGATCTTTCAAGTATTCTCTTTGCTATTCCCTTAACCTGTTCAGGTGTTTTCCACTGGCAGAGTATGACCTCAGGGAAGTTATGTTTAAACATCCTGTGATGGTCAACCCTTGCAAATTTAATATCTTCAAATGGGAACCATTTTAATTCATTTATGAACTCATCTACATCAATCTTTCCATTTTTATAGTCATTCAAAAGTTTTTCTATTTTTTCACGCATTTGCGTTGTCCTTTAAAATTTAAATTTTGCTGATATCATAAAGTTTCCATTTTTGCTTTCAATCCCAATAAATGAAACACTTTCACCAAATATGTCTCCAGAACCCTTATCCGATGTGAAAAAGAGGACATCAATTATGTTCGCCACCCAAATCCCAGCGGTTATCCCCAGAAATAAATTTCTTCTTTTATAGTCCCTATCAATGTCGGATTTAACTTGAAGCATTTCCTGCCATATTTGTTCTGCTTTTTCCCAGTTCATTGTGCTTTGATATTGAATTTCAAGATTTTCAAGTCGCTCATTCCCACCGACGAGATTATTTTGTGAAACTATCGTTACAACGAGTGAGCTGAAGGCAGTTAATGTGAAAACCGCCCCTTTGAGCTTGTGTCCAAGGTAAAATTGCCCGGCGCCCGGGATAAATGTTGAATAGGTCAATGCAGTGAGCTTTCGCTTTGAGATAAAAGAATCTTTTGATTGCGCAAGGAGAAGTGATTGTGCGAAGATGACAAGAAGCAGGATTCGTTTAAGCATAGATTTTGATCATTTTTTGTTTTCGGCTGAATAAATTTAAAAATTTGGGACGAGAATTAAAACGAACTTTTAGTCGTATTTGGGACCGGGAGAAGATTCTTGATAAAGTTGAGATATTTTTTTAAATTTGAAGAGTAAAATTTACACAAGGTTTGAAATTGAGGAGTTTTTTTAAAAAAATAAACGATGCGATTGGTTTAACAAAATCTGAGAGCGTTGTTTTTTGGTTTTTAATTTTTGCTTTTGCTTTTGGAATCGTCATAAAAATTACACATGGCAGTGTTTCCGGAGGTAAATCTGGGAAATTTGACTATTCTGTTTTTGATAAAGAGTTTGAAAAAAGATCAACGGAGATTGAAAAAGTCGTATCCCCAACGGTTCAGGCTTCCGATGAAAAATCATCAAATTTAAACTCTGGTTTTGTGCCATTTAAGGTAAATATAAACACAGCTGCGAAAGAGGACCTGATGAAAATTCCCGGGATCGGTGAAAAGACAGCTGAGCAGATAATTAAACATAGAGAAATTTATGGGAAGTTTAAAAGAATTGAGGATATAATGAATGTCAAAGGAATAGGGCAGAAGAAGTTTGAGAAGATAAAAAGTTATTTAACAACAAACTAAAAACAAAGGGAGAAAATAAATGCCACAGGTAAAAGCAAAAGGTTCAATCATACTTGAGATTTTGATAATTGTTCTGATCGGCGTTTTAGTTTATACGATTTACGACCCTGCGATGAAGATCAGAGCGGAAGAAGAATTGAGGAAAGTATGCAGGTTCAGAATGAAAAACATACGACAGGCGGAACTTAGATACTTTGATGAATATGGGAAGTATACTGGGAATATTGATTCACTCATTACATTTATAAAGGTTAAAAATTTGCCTGATTCGCTTTTCTTTTCAACAGCAACAGAAAAATTCAATCCTGATTCACTTCGTCGTTGTCCAAAATTAAATCAACCTTACATAATTGGTGCAGATTCGCTTGGTAAATATTACTGGGTTGAGTGTCCGTATGGTCATGGAATGATCGGCTCAAAGGAAAAACCGGAGGATGTGAATAAAGTATCTTGGGAATAAATGATATTCATAACTGTAAAATTGGGAAAGGAGCGGGTTGATGTAGTTGAAACCGAGGAACTTTCAAAAAAGCTGGTTTTAAAAAAAACTTTAAGTCATCAATTTAATCTTAGCTCGTTTTCTTCTGAAGAAGCTGGTAAAATAGCACACATTATTTCTTCATCCATAAACATAAGCGAAAAATTTACAAAGCTTTCATTTTGCCTTGACACCGAATTTGTATTTTTAAATATCATCCCTATTGATGCAAATTTATCAGAGCAAGATTTAAATGAGCATTTGCTTTGGGAGATTTCACAGTATTTCCCAGATGAATCTGCGCAAAATTTTGCGTTGAGAGGTTATAAGTTTGGTAGCGGAAAAGTGCAAAAAATGCTTATCGTAGCTGTAAGAAAGGAAATAATTTCCTTTTTAAGGGCAATAGCTGATAAACTTAATTTGAAGATCCAGATAATTGATATTGACCACTTTTCTGCTGAAAATTGCTTAAGGGAAAGGATAAGTTCTGTGCGTTCAAGGTATTTTTACAAGGATTTTATCCTTGCTGGATTAAAAAAGGGCAGGATTGACGTTAGCGTTTTTAGGAATTACGAGTTTCAGAGGTATTTTTATTATTTAGTCAACAATGAATCGGATTTGAGATATTTTGTGATAAAGCTGGTAAATGACAATGTCTCTGCTGGGTTTGAGAAATTTGTTTTTTATGGTGAAGTAGTTGATAAAGATATGATTGATTTTATAAGTGAGATGCTTGGAAGCAGATTTGTAGTTTTGAATCCGTTTGATTCGCCGTTATTTCTTGATTTGAAAGTCAAACCTGAGGTTGCGTCAATTTTTGCACCAAATATAGGGCTTGCCTTCAGGATGTTATGGTCAGAATAATTACCGGGAAATATAAGGGGCGTTCGTTGAAAATTTTAAAAGGAGATGATATAAGACCAACTTCAGACAGGGTGAAGGAAACGCTTTTTAACATTCTTTCAAGCAGGATTAATTTTGAAAATCTTGTTGTCCTTGATTTGTTCGCTGGAACGGGTGCGCTTGGATTTGAAGCATTGAGCAGAGGTGCTGAAAGAGTTGTCTTTGTTGATAATTATCGGAGAGCTTTGGATGTGATAAAAGAAAACGCGCAGATATTGGGTTGTTCTGATAAAATTTTAACGGTAAATAATGACGCTTTAAGTTTTGTTGAATATTCAACTGAAAAATTTGACCTCATTTTCGCTGACCCGCCATATGCGTATTCGCATCTTGATGAACTTGTTAATAAAATTTGGGAGAGAAAGCTTTTAAGTGAGATTGGTTATTTTTCGCTTGAGCATGATTCAAGGATTGTTTTCACCCCTGAGACAACCCCATTTGAAATTGATACGAGGAGGGAATTTGGGAAAACAGCACTCACAATTTTTAAATATAAGGAGTGAAACATTATGAAAAGAATTGCAATTTACCCCGGGACATTTGACCCGATAACTAATGGACATATTGATGTGATAGAGCGGGCATCCAGATTATTTGATAAGGTTATCGTAACGGTTGCCAAAAATGTTGCAAAAACTCCTCTCTTTAGCGTTGAAGAAAGAATTAAAATGATCAAAGAAGTTGTCAAAAAATTTGACAATGTTGAAGTGGATAGTTTTGACGGTCTTCTGGTAGATTACGCAAAAATGAAAAACGCTGTTGCGATAATCAGGGGGCTACGTGCGGTTTCGGATTTTGAATATGAATTTCAAATGGCTTTGATGAACAGAAAAATTTGTGATATAACTACTGTTTTTCTCGTTCCCCACGAAAAATACACTTACCTAAACTCAACGATAGTTCGTGAGATAGCTTCTTTTGGTGGCGATGTCAGCAATTTTGTTCCAAAAATAGTTGAAAAAATGTTAAAGGAAAAATTCAAGCAGAAACGAAACTTGAGAAGGAGAACATGATGCCAAGACTTTCTGAAAAAATACTTAACCTGCCTGAGTCTGAAACCCTTCGCATTTCTGCGATTGCAAAAAATATGAAGGCACAAGGGATTGATGTCGTTTCTTTAAGTGCGGGGGAACCTGATTTCCCAACCCCCGAGCATATAAAAGAAGCGGCAATTCAAGCAATAAAGGAAAATTTTACAAAATACACCCAAAATCAAGGAATACCTGAATTAATAAATGCAATCATTGAAAAATTTCGTCGCGATAACAACATTGATTATAAACCAAGTGAAATACTTGTATCAAATGGGGCAAAACATTCAATTTTCAACGCTTTGCAGGCGATATGTAACCCCGGCGATGAGGTGATAATTCCAGCTCCGTATTGGGTGAGTTATCCCGCAATGGTTGCGGTAGTTGATGCTAAGCCAGTTATTTTAAAAACTGACTTGAGAACAAATTTTAAAATAACACCTGAGCAACTTAGGGAGGTAATAACTAAAAAAACCAAAGCTTTGATCTTCAACTCACCCTCAAACCCAACGGGAGCGGTTTATACCGAGGATGAGATAAAAAAAATTGCTGAGGTTGTGTATGAGAAAAATATCTTTGTGATTTCTGATGAGATCTATGAGAAAATACTTTATGAGGGTAAACATTTCAGCATGGCTTCAATCAAAGAGTTAAAAGACCTCGTTATAACTGTCAATGGTGTCTCAAAGGCATATGCTATGACGGGATGGAGAATTGGCTATCTTGGGGCTAACGAGGAAATAGTTAAACTTGCGAATAAGGTTCAGGGTCAAATGACCTCAAATGCGAGTTCAATTTCTCAAAAAGCAGCACTTGCTGCACTAACAGGCACACAAGAACCGGTGAAAAGGATGGTTAATGAGTTCAAAATAAGGCGAGATTTTATCTGTTCAGAACTTAAGCAAATTCCAGGGATTGAGATCTTGGTTCCTTCTGGGGCATTTTATGTGTTTCCGAAAGTTTCTGCTTACTATGGTAAAAATTATAATGGCATGGTTATAAAAAATTCAAATGATTTTTGTGAGTTTCTTTTAAAAGAAGAAAAACTCGCTATAATCCCAGGAGATGCGTTTGGTATGGATGAATGCGTAAGGATTTCATTCGCTGCCTCAATGGAGGATTTGATGAAGGGAATTGAGAGATTCAAACGAGCAATTGAAAAGTTGGGAGATTGAAAATTTGAAATTTGTTTTTTAATTTTATTTTGTGTTCTTCGTTGTTAAAGAAAACAAATCAAAAACAAAAGGAGGTGAAGGGAAAAGGCTATGCCAACCTATGAGTACAAATGTGATAACTGTGGTTATATCTTTGAGGAATTTCAGAGCATAAATGATGAACCGGTCAAAATTTGCCCCAAATGTGGAGGCAGCGTAAGGAAGGTAATAAGTGGTGGAATTGGATTAATTTTTAAAGGTTCAGGTTTCTACATAACCGATTATAAACGTGGAAATTCATCAAAAAACAGGTCAAACTCCGAAACAAAGTCAGAAACAAAATCTGAGAAATCCGAGCAGTAAATAAAGATGATCTTCAGGGGCGGGTTTCTCCGCCCATAATTTTATAAGAGGCTGTGTCATAACCTCCTTTATCATCAGTAAAATCTTAACACATTATATATGATTTGCTTAACTTTTCATTCCTATAACTTGCCCGTCAAAAGAGGTTGACTTACCCCCTAACCCCCTCTCTATAAATAGAGAGGGGGGAATAAAAATTGACTCACCCTCTATCCCCCTTTCTAAAAACTTAGAGAGGGGGAATTAAAAGGTTGACTCACCCCCTGACCCCCTTCTATATTTATAGAGAGGGGGAACTTAAAGGGGGTGAGTTGAAAACTGATTTTTGAAATTGCCTCAATTGTATTACTTTGCGATTTCGGGATTTCGCCCCTGTCATGAGGTGGTTCATTGGAATGACACAGCCTCTGCTTCCTCTCTAAAATTAGAGGAAAAGTGAAGAGATTGACTCACCCCCTGACCCCCGCTCTAAAATTTAGAGAGGGGGAATTGAAGGAGGTGAGAAAAAAAATTGACTCACTCCTGCCCCCTCTCTAAAAATTTAGAGAGGGAATTGACTCACCCCCTAACCCCCTCTCTATATTTATAGAGAGGGGGAACTTAAAGGGGGTGAGTTAAAAAGATTTCTTTAACCCCTCTCTAAAACTCAGAGGCTGCGTCATAATCCCTTTTATCATCGGTAAAATCTTCAAGATTATATCTGACTATGCTAACTAAATACTTATTTTAATGTAATTTTTCATTCTATAACCTGCCCGTTAAAGAGCAAAATAGCTAATTTTAGCTAATTACGACACAGCCTAATAATTTTATAAGGTCATCAAAACTCCAAGTGCAATTGAATTTAATTTCGCTTCCATTTTATCCGATCTTGAGGGGATCAAAATCGGAGCTTTTGCACCAATGATGACATGACCAATTTTGTAATGTGCGAAGTAAGTTAAACTTTTTCCAAGTATATTCCCGCTTTCTATATTTGGAACTATCAAAATATCAGCTTTTCCCGCAACCTCTGATTTTATTCCCTTTTCAAATGCTGATTCTTCTGAAATTGCAAGGTCAAGTGCAAGTGGACCATCTATAACACAACCGGTTATTTTGCCTTCGGTGTTAAGTTGTTTTATTTTGACAGCGTCTGTCGTTGATTTTAGATCTTCAATTATAAGTTCAGTCGCAGATAGAAGGGCAACTTTTGGGTTTTCAATTCCGAGTTTGTTTGCGACTTCAACAGCATTTTTTATTATCTCTATTTTTTGTTCAAGTGTTGGGTTTAGGACCACGCCTCCATCCGACATTAAAACAAATTTTGATTCGCTATTTTTCTCTGGATATTCAAAAACAAAAACATCGCTCAACAATTTTCCTGTTCTCAGTCCTGCCTCTTTACTTAAAATGCCTTTCATCAAGGTTGTTGTATCCACCTTGCCCTTTAAAATTATCTGCGCTTCCCCATTTCTCACAAATGAAGTTCCGATGGCAACTGCTTTTGTAGGGTCTTTCTCATCAATAATTTCAAAGCTTGTTGGGTCCTCACCGAATTGGTCAATGAAATCTGCTATTTTTTTTGAATCCCCTATTAAGATTGAATTGGCGATTTTCTGTTTTTTTGCTTCAATCGCAGCCAGAAGTGCTGTTTCTTGATGTGCGGATACAACTGCTATTGTTCTTGATGTTCCTTTTACTTTTTCAATAAGTTCACTAAAATTTTTTATCATCTTTTGTTCAAAATTTTGTTTGCAATTTTTTCTGCGCTCATAACGCAATCCCCAACCGAAATTCCACCACGATAATTTGCACATAGGTAAATTCCGGAATTTTCATTCTCAAATTCATCTATCATAGCCATTATTTTCAAGTGTCCAACATTATACTGTGGTATTGCTTTTTCCCATTTTGAGATCCACACAAATTCAGGCTCACCGTTGATTTTCATTATGTCTTTAAGTTCATCGCTTACAATTTTTATTAATTCATCGTCGCTTTTAAGGGCAAGTTCAGGTTGCCTTGCGCCACCAACAAATGTGGTAAATTCAACATATCCCTCGGGAGCTCTTTGCGGGAATATGGTTGAATTCCACAAAGTGCCAAGAATTTTTCTTTTTTCTTTTTCTGGTATGAGGAACCCGAAGCCATCTGGTTCAATCCCGAGTTGTTCTTTTTTATAACCGAAAACAATTTCAGCAACAGGTGGATAATAAATCTGTTTGAGCGCATCTTCAAGTTTATCAGATAGTCCTTTGATAAGTTCCCCAGCGATATAAGCTGGCGTTGAGATTACAACGACCTCTGAACGAATATTTTCAATTTTTCCATCTTTTTCAAATTCAACAATATATCCAGATGCATCTTTTTTAATTGATTTAGCCCTTGCCCCTGTTATAACTAAATCACCAAGATAATTTGCAATTCCAATTGGCAAAGTTCCCATGCCGTTGATAAATGAGAACATTTTTGCTGTAACCTTTGATTTTTCAGCTCTCTTTTTTCTTTCTTTAGCGCCTTTTATTGTTCCTATGATTAAACCACCATATTTTTCTTCAAGTGCATAAAGTCGTGGGAAGGCAGAGCGAACACCGAGTTTATCAGGGTCACCAGCATATACGCCTGCGACGAAGGGATTAATTGTATAATCAAGAAATTCTTCCCCCAATCGTCTTCTGACAAATTGTGCAACGGTTTCTTCCCAGAATGGGTCATTTGTTGTGTTTTTAGCACGACCGTGAAATGGTTCAAGCATTATGCGAAATTTCCCACGCCAGCTCCAAAGTTTGCATTTAAAAAATTCCTGTGGTTTCATTGGGAGTGGATATAAGTTCCCATTTTTAAAAATGTATCTTTTGTTTGATGCTTCATTTGCGTAGGTCATCTCATTTGAAAGCCCAATTTCGTCTATTATTTGTTTAAATAGAGGTGTTGTTTCAAGGGCGCTGTTTGGTCCAGCTTCAACAAGATATCCGTTTATCCTTTTGCTTTTCATTGTTCCGCCAACTTCATTTTCCGCCTCAATGACGGTGATATTCAATCCGTTCTTTTTAAGAAGGAAAGCAGTTGTAAGTCCTGATATCCCGGCACCGATGATTGTTACATTATTTTTCATTTTTAATTGCCTCCAAAACTATGTTTTTTAAAGCTTCAGAAAATGTTTCTGAGTCGTTTAGGGCTTCAGCGACCATATACTTTTCAACGCCATTTTTGATGGCGATATCTCTGACAAAGATCCCGAGTTCATAAAGCGTTTCAATATTATCTGAAACGAAGCTTAACGGGACGACAAGTATATTTTTAATTCCCTCGTTTGCGAGTTTTTTTATCATGTCAATAGTTGATGGTTCAAGCCATTTGATTGGTCCTACTTTGCTTTGGAAGGAGAGCTCAGTCTTTATGTTTTTGTAAATTTCTTTTCTTTTGGAATTATTGCGAAGGTAATTGATTATGGCATTGTAGGATTTTTTTGTTTCCTCAAGATATGGATCGCCATTTCGGATAAATTTGACGGGTAAGCTATGGGCGCTAAATATCATAGAGAAACTTTTAAAATCCTCGTCATTGAAATTTTCCATTGCTTCTTCAATTCTTTCAGCCATTGCCTTAACATAAATTTCATCGTCTGGATAACTTCGTATTTTGATTATCTTTTTTTCATTCATGTTCAATTTTTTTAATGCTCGGTAGAACTCATTGAAGCTTGAACCGGTTGTTGTGGTTGAATATTGTGGGTAAAGTGGGAGAAGAACAATTTTTTGAACATTATCTTTGAGCGCTCTTTCAAGTGCCTCATCTATAAATGGGCGCCAATATCTCATCCCGATATAAATTTTGCAATCAAGCGTTGGTTCAAGTTTCTTTTCAAGGAGTTTTGCTTGAACAAGGGTATAACTTAAAATTGGCGAGCGTCCCCCGATTTGCTTATAATACTTTACAACTTTTTTTGCTCTAAGTTTTGAAATCAGCTTAGCGAAAAATTTTTGAGTCATTGGGGAAAGCGGAAATTTAAATATGTCAGGGTCAGAAAACAGATTGTAGAGAAATTTTTCAACATTTTTAATTGAGTCTGGTCCGCCAAGGTTCAGGAGAATAATTCCATATTCAGGCATTTTAACTATTTTGAGTTTTTTACTATTTTTCCATCTTTCATTACAAATTTAACATCTTTAAGTACGGATATGTCTTGGAGTGGGTTTCCTTTGACAGCAATTATGTCAGCAAGCTTTCCGGGTTCAATACTTCCGATTTTGTCTTGCCAGCCCAAAAGCTCCGCTGCAACGCTTGTCGCTGATTTTATTGCATCAATTGGTTTCATCCCATATTTAACCATAAGTTCAAATTCTTCAGCATTTGTGCCGTGAGCTTCGGTTAGATCACTTCCAAAGGCAATTTTAACGCCGACTTTTAAAGCACGTTTAAATGTTTCAGCGTGAAGTTTAACTGTATTTTCAATCATCTTTTTAACCTCAGGGCTTAACCCATCTCGTTTTGACCAGCGATAATAAGCAAGAAGTGTTGGACAGTAATAAACCCCTTTGTCTTTCATAAGTTTTAGAGTTGGCTCATCAAGATATAAACCATGTTCAATTGAAGATACTCCAGCGTTCACAGCTTTTTGTGCAGAAATTGATGAATAACAATGTGCAGCAACTTTTACATTCATCTTTTTTGCTTCTTCAACTATTGCTTTTAATTCATCATCTGAAAATGTAAGATACCATGTTAATGAATCAGCGACTTCACCTCGTTTTCTTCTTGAATCGGCGTATATTTTTATCCAGTCGGCGCCGTATTTTATTTGTTCTCTCACTGCTTTTCTTGCTTCATCAACCCCATCAACAAGTTGTGCTCCTGTGGGGACTTGTATTTCCCATGAATAGCCCATAAGGGCATATCCACCTGTGACGGATAGAGCGCGGGTTGAAACTTGCATTCTTGGACCTGGAATTATCCCCTGATTTATCGCTGTTTTTAAATCAACATCCGCATATCCAGCTCCTTCAGTTTCAAGGTCACGAATCGTTGTGAATCCAGCTTCAAGCGTTTGCTTTGCATGGACAACCGCTCTTATTGTTCGGTAAGGTGTTGACTCTTTGAGAAGTTGATCGTCGTAATTCCCCTCATGTAGAAAAAGATGAACATGTGAATCAATTAATCCCGGCAAAACAGTCATATCTGACAGGTCAATTACATCTGCGTCTTTGGGTATATCAAAATTGCCAACTTTTTCAATTATATTTCCCTTGATCAAGATTAAAACATTTTTCTTTATTTCGTCATTTTTCCCATCAATTAAGGCGCCACACCTTATAACGATGTTTTTTTCTTGTGATAGCATGAAAAATAGCGGGATAAAAAGCAAAAGCAGGAGAAAAATTTTTTTCATTTTGGTTTTTGTGATTTTATTTTGAAATTCAATTAAATATAACTCCAAGTGAGAAATAAATTCAAGTGAAAACACATAAGGGCAAATGCAAATGCGTATATTTGTAAGGGTTAAACCAAATGCAAAAGTTGAAAAGGTAGAAAAAATTGATGAAACCCATTTCTCTGTTTCGGTCAAAGCTCCACCTGTTGAAGGGAAGGCAAATGAGGCACTAATAAGTTTGCTTGCAAATTATTTTGGAGTTTCAAAGTCAAATGTAAAAATTATTTCTGGTTTTAATTCAAGGAATAAAGTTGTTGAAATTGTATAGGCAGGGGGAAATGGTATAGAGTTTGAAGCATCATTAATAAAAATTTATGGACAAATTTGTCCTTTTCTTGACTTTTTATTTTATCCGATTTAAATTAATTCCAGACAAATAAATCCAAAATTTAAGTTGTTAAGCAAAACCTGTAAATATGCGATTCAAGCAATGATTTTCATTGCGTCACTTAATTCAAAAGAACCTATCCTTGCAAAGCAGATCGCTGGGGCTTTATCTATTCCGAGGGAGTTTTTGAATAAAGTTATGCAACAGCTCGTAAGGGCTGGTTTTCTTGCCTCTGTCAGGGGACCAGGTGGTGGCTTTGTTCTCGCAAAAGACCCGAAGGATATTACAATTTTTGATATAGTAAAGGAAATTGATGGAACTGAGTGGTTTGAGTCTTGTCTTTTGAGGGTGGGCTTGTGTGATCTTCAAAATCCGTGCGCAATGCATGAGTTCTGGGTTAAGATAAAAAATCAAGTTAGGGCAATTCTTGATCATGAGAGTCTTGCTGACCTTGTAAAGGAGATGAGAAATGGCAAAAGGGTTTTGCAATTTGCTGAAGATTTTATCCTGTTGAAGAAAATTAAAACTCAAATGGGAATCAATTGAATGGGTTACAAAGTTTCTTTGCCTGATTTGTTGCATTGGCAGAAACAGGTGAAGTGTCAAGCGGCTTGTCCAATTCATACCGACGCTGGAAGGTATGTTCAATTGATTGCTGAGGGGCGATATAAAGAAGCGTATTTTGTAGCTCGTGCTCCTAACCCGTTTGCTTCGGTTTGCGGTAGAGTATGTGCAGCTCCATGTGAAGATTTTTGCAGGAGAGGGAGTATTGATAAGCCTGTTACAATAAGAGCTTTGAAGAGATTTTTAACAGAGAAATATGGGGTTGAATCACTTTACCCAGATACACAGGATGAGATTTTTGAAGGCGATTTTGACGCTGGTGATAACAAATTGTTCTGGCATTTGCCAATAATTGCTAAAGTAAGGAAAGCAGATGTAAGAGATAAAAAAGTTGCTATAATTGGTGCAGGTCCTGCTGGGCTTGCTTGTGCGCACGATCTTGCATTGATAGGGTATAAAGTTACAATTTTTGAGGCTTCAAATGTGCTTGGGGGGATGATGAGGCATGGAATACCTGAATTTAGGTTATCAAGGGGTATAATTGAGAAAGAAATTAATAAAATTCTTTGGCTTGGGGTTGAAGTTAGAACGCTTACGCCTTTAACAAAGAATTTCGGTATCAAGGAATTGAGGGAAGAGTTTGATGCGATATTTATAGCGGTTGGCACTCAAGAGGGAAGAGATATGAATGTTGAAGGTGCAAATCTTGATGGGATTATAAAAGCGATTGATTTTTTGATAAATGTTAATAACGGTTACAGGGTTGAACTTGGCGAAAAAGTTTTAGTAATTGGAGGTGGATTTGTTGCTTTTGATGCGGCGAGGACGGCTTTGAGAATGGCTGTTGAGATGGAGGAGAAAGAAAAGTTGGGGAATGGCTCAACATACACCATTGTCATGGATGCTGCAAGAACCGCAAGAAGAGCTGGTGTCCTTGAAATTCACATCGCAAGTTTGGAATCTTTTGATGAAATGCCTGTGTTAAGAACCGCACAGGGAAAGGAAGAGTTTGAGGAGGCTATAAGGGAAGGGATAATCTTTCATCCGCAAAGGGGCGTTAAGAGATTTATCGGTGAGAACGGAAGGGTTAAAGGAGTTGAATTCATCGGCGTTAAAAGAACTTATGATGAAGACGGGAGATTTAATCCGATATTTGATGAAAGCGTAAGTGAATATATGGAGGCAGATACAGTTATACTTGCGATAGGGCAAAGACCAAATTTGAATTTTATAAAACCGGAAGATGGTATAGAACTTACTGCAGCTGGGACGATAAAGGTAAACCCTGAAACGCTTGAGACAAGCGTCCCTGGAATCTTCGCAGGTGGGGATGTTGCATTTGGACCGAGGAACTTAATTGATGCCATTGCGAACGGGAAACAAGCGGCAATTTCAATTGATAATTATTTAAGAGGTTTAAAGACAAAGAGAATTTTCAATTTATCCGTTGAGAAGATAGAAAAGCGAAATTATTCCACTTATGTTGGTTATGAAATCATACCGCGAAGGGCACCTGATACAATCCCGATTGATAGACGAACTGGAATAGTTGAGGTTGAAATGGGCTATACCGAGGAACAAGCAATTGAGCAAGCGAAGAGATGTTTATTATGTCATATTCAAACAATTTATGACGCTGAGAAATGTATTTTATGTGGAGCTTGCACTGATGTTTGTCCTGAATACTGCTTAAAACTTGTCCCCGTTGAAGAGCTTGATATTGATGATGAGATGAGGGAAAAAATTTTGAACCATTATCAACTTGCAGATGGGGTTGGTTTATCTGCGATGATAAAGGATGATGAAAAATGTATAAGGTGTGGATTATGCGCTATTGTTTGCCCAACGGATGCGATGACGATGGAAAGAATGTATTATGTTGAGCAAGAAATAATTGAAGATTAAAAAACAAAAATAGTTTTGAAAATGAAATTTGATAGGAGAAAATTTTTGAAAAATTTTGGACTTGGTTCACTCCTGTTAACCCTTGCAGGGCAAGTTTATACTTGGTTTAGATCATTGTTTCCAAATGTAAGTTATGAGGGGATAAGACGTGTCAAGTTAGATGAGCCGGATAAAATTCCGGATGGTGTAACCTTTATTGATGACATCAAAACATATATCTTTCGCGAGGGCAAAACATTTTATGCTATTTCGGCTGTTTGCACGCATCTTGGTTGCACTGTTAAATATGTTGGTCTTTCAAAGCCAAAGGTTGTGAAGATTGCTGGAAAAGAAGTTGAGGTTAAGTGGGAGTTTCACTGTCCCTGCCATGGTTCAAAATTTTACGGTGATGGGACAAATTACGCCGGACCTGCGCCAAGACCGCTTGATTGGGTGAAAGTTGAAATCTCACCGGAGGATGGAAAACTTGTAGTTGATCTTAACAAAACGGTTCCCCAGAATTACAAGTTAACTGTATAAAATTAAAAAGGATTTTATATGCCTGAATTTGAAGTTAAACCGAAGAAATTAAATGGAAGAAGCATATTTTGGACCTGGGTTCCTCGGTCGGAAAAAGAAGCTGGTGAATCAATTGTTAGAAACATTTTGCTTCATTGGTTTCCTGCAAAGGTGACATTGCGGAGTTTATCATGGGGATATTCTCTCTGGCTTGGGACTATAACCGCCACATTGTTTTTGATATTGACAATAACTGGTGTGATTTTGATGTTCTTATATGTGCCTTCAGTTGAGAGGGCTTATCATAGTGTTAAGGATATAGAGTATGTTGTCTCGTTTGGTTGGTTTATAAGAGCGATGCACAGGAACGCTGCACATTTAATGGTTGCGTTTGCCTTTCTTCATATGGTGAGGGTATTTTTGACTGGTGCATATAAAAATGGTGTGGGCGTAGGGCAAAACAGACCTTTAAACTGGTTAGTTGGGGTTGTGCTTTTGCTTATAACTCTACTTCTTTCATTTACGGGTTACCTTTTGCCCTGGGATCAGCTTGCGTTCTGGGCTATAACGGTTGGAACTAATATCGCAAAAAATGCTCCCATTGTTGGGAATTGGATCAGGTTTATACTTTTAGGCGGTCACGAAATTGAACAGAATGCTTTGATAAGGTTCTATGTTCTTCATTGTTTCTTTTTGCCCGCGGCTGTTTTGATTTTATTTTCTTATCACATGTGGCGAATTAGGAAAGATGGGGGACTTGCATGTGTTGACAATTTAGTTTTGAGTCAAAAGAAAGAAAAAATCAAGGACGGAATTAAAAGCAAGACATACTCTCTTCTTGGAATAACAACGGGTAGAACTGTTCAAGTTGAGACGACATTGCTTGATGAGGACAAATACACTGTTAATTCAGTTCCGTTTTTAATCCGTAGAATTGGGCTTGTTATGCTCGGGACATTTGTTTTTGTTGCTTTGATAAGTCTTTTTATTCATGCCCCACTTGAGGAGCCAGCCAATCCCAATGTGACACCTAACCCTGCAAAGGCACCGTGGTATTTCCTTTGGTTGCAAGAACTTGTAGCTATAACGACGATAAGAATTGGAGGTTTTGTGTTGAATGGGGCATTTATCGGTGGGGTTTTAATTCCTGGAATTTTAGTTCTTTTGCTTGCGGTATGGCCGTACTTTGATAAGAGTTCAAACTTGAGCACGGGTGTCTGGTTTAGTAAAGAGCGAATGAAACAAAATATAGTTTTTCTTGTGCTTTGCTTCTTTGTAATAGTTTTGATAATCATTGGAACTTACATGCGTGGACCTAATTGGGAATTTTATTTCCCATGGGAGTCGTGGCCAGAATTACCCAAGAAATTTTAAAAAGAAAACTGAAAGCAGAAGGATGGACAAAAGCAAGTTTAGGAAAGATATAACAGCGGTTTATGCAATTGCTTTAATTGGTTTAATTGTAACCGCTTTCGTTTATGTGGGTTATTTCACGCCAGAGTGGAAAAAATATCAATCAGAATTCAAACAATATGTCAAGGATAAACTTGGGGAGGAAAAAGCGAAAACAGTTGAATTCGGAGTTAAGCAAATTTATGTTAAGGAGCTTAACAGAGTTGATAGATGTATAACCTGTCATATGGGTTATGAGTGGAGGGGACTTGAAAATGCCCCAAATCCTTTTAAAACTCATCCGAAGGAAATCCTTGATAAACATCCCTTACCAAAGTATGGTTGCACGATATGCCATGGTGGGCAAGGATATGCTTTGAATAAAGAAGAAGCACATGGTTTCATTGAACATTGGGAGGAACCGCTCTTGGGAAAAGAGCTTGAAGATATTTATAGACCTCCAGATAAAAAAGTTTTATTACAGATGAATTGTAACATATGTCATCGCTATGATAGTTTAACTCCGGGGGCGGATTACATCAATTATGCTAAAAAACTTATTAAGGAAAAGGGATGTCGTGCATGCCACAAAATTAACGGTCGTGGTGGTGTAATTGGTCCTGATTTGACTTATGAAGGTGATAAATCTCCTGAACAATTTGATTATTCAAGGGTTGGTGGGAAAAAGTCTGTCTTTGCTTGGCATGTTGCTCATTTTAAAAATCCAAAAATGGTCTCGCCTGAAAGTATAATGCCTGAGATGGGATTTACATCAAGAGAGGCTATCGCTTTAACTCTTTTAATGTTAAGTTGGAAGAAGGTTAATCTTCCCCCCGAGTATTATCCGCAATCTTACACTGCTCTTGCTGATTTGCCAACGCCTGAGGAAATTGAAAAGGAAAGGCAAATGAGAGAAGGGGAAGGCGCCTTCTTTGTGAATAAAGGTTGTTTTGTGTGTCATTCAATTTCTGTATTTGGGATTGAATCAGCTGCAAAAATTGGTCCTGACCTTAGCAATGCTGTTGAAGATGTCCCAAGCAGATTTGGGAAAACGCTTGAAAACTTCATTAAGGAACCTACTGGAACGATGTCAATTGTCCTTGGAAGTCAGATTATGCTAAGTGATGAGGAGAAAGCTCAAGTGGTTGAGCTTTTGACAAAAGCGTATGAGAAATATCGCAAACAACAGTTAACATCAAAACCTTAAAAATTAAAGGAGGCGTAAAGCTATGAAAAGGCAAATTCAAGTTGCTCTCGGAATTTTAATTACCTTCATTGCTGTGGCAATTGTTTTCCACAGCTGCAAACCTGGTAAAGAAGCTGTAAAAGGCGAAGCAGCTGAAGCTGCTCTTGCAACTTATGTTCCACCTGGTGATCTTGATGAATTTTATCTTTTCTATTCGGGCGGTCATTCAGGGCAGATTTTCGTTGCAGGAATTCCATCAATGAGACACATTTGCACAATCCCTGTCTTTACACCTTATCCATCTACGGGTTATGGTTTTGACAAGGAAACAAAAGAGATGCTCGGTGGTTACACCTGGGGAGATGCGCACCATCCAGCGTTAAGTGAAACAAACGGAGATTATGACGGGAGATGGTTATTCATCAATGATAATGCAAATAACCGCATTGCGAGAATTGATTTGCGGGATTTCAAAGTAAAGCAAATTCTCGGTCCAATTCCGAATCTTTCAGGTAACCATGGTTCAACATTTGTAACTGAAAACACTGAATATGTTACAATTGCGACAAGATTTTCTGTTCCTGTTCCAAAGGGAACTTATGTTCCAGTTGAAGAATATGCCAAGAAGTATCATGGTATAGTTGCACTTGTTGAGGTTGATCCCAAAACAGGTGAGATGAGAATGGATGAAAAGCATGGATTTCAAGTTTTGATGCCACCATTTAACTTTGACCTTGGCGATGCGGGTAAGGGACCAAGCCATGGTTGGGTTTTCTGGACATGCTACAACTCTGAAAGAGCAACTGGAATACTTGAGATTACGGCTTCTCAGAACGACCGTGATTACATTGCCGCTGTTAATTGGAAGAAAGCCGAGGAATACCTCAAGGCTGGAAAATATAAACTTATCTCCGGTGTTAGAGTTATTGATCCGAAGGAGGCACCAGGTGTTGTTTACCTTATGCCCTGTGCAAAGTCACCGCATGGTGTTGATGTCAGCCCTGATGGAAAGTGGATTGTTGGAAGTGGAAAGTTACAGAGTATAACGACGGTTTATAACTTTGAAAAAATGTTGAAGGCGATTGAAAATAAAGATTTCGTTGGTGAGGAGGATGGAATACCAGTTTTAAGATATGAAAGCGTCCGTGAAGCAGAAGTTCCAGTTGGACTTGGTCCACTTCACACTCAATTTGATGATAAAGGTTATGCTTACACATCACTTTTCGTTGAAAGTGCTATTGCAAAGTGGAAACTTGGAACCTGGGAAGTTGTAGATAAGATCCCTATTGCATATAATATCGGTCATCTTTGCGTCCCAGAGGGAGATACAAAACATCCAGCTGGAAAGTATGTGATTGCTTTAAATAAGCTTTCACACGGAAGACATCTTTCTGTTGGTCCATCACAGCCTGAAGCATCGCAGTTAATTGATATAACCGGTGAGAAGATGAGATTGCTCTATGATGCGTTTACTGAGCCGGAACCACATTATGCACAAGCAATCCGAGCCGACAAACTAAAAGATAAAGTTATTGAGGTTTATCAAAAAGGAATTGACAATAAGGATCCGAATGCGATCTGGGATGAGAAAGATGCAAAAGTGGTAAGAAAAGGGAATACAGTTGAAGTCTGGATGATTGCGGTAAGATCAAGATTCCAGCCGTGGAAGATTGAAGCGAATCAGGGTGATAAAGTTATAATTCACCTGACAAACATTGAACAGACGACAGATGAACTTCACGGATTTGCCATTTGTGAATATGATATAAATGTTGTTGTAGATCCTGGCGAGACGAAGACAATAGAATTTGTTGCAAACAAGCCAGGTGTATTCCCATTCTATTGCACTAACTTCTGTTCCGCGTTGCATCAGGAGATGCAAGGTTATCTGCTTGTTAAGCCAAAGGGTGGCGCTGGTATAGCACAAAAGTAAATTAAACATTTTGGGGTGACCTTTTAAAAGGTCACCCCACTTGATAGAAAATAAAGTGGAACATATAAAAATGAAGGAAATAATTCAAAAATGGGAAAAACTTCAGGACACACCTTTAAACCTTCGTTCAAGGATTTTAGTTTTAATCTCCGTTATATTTTTGGTTTCAGTTTTTATTTTCCCCTTGTGGAGGATGCAATTTTTTGCAACTTTTTATCCGGATGGTTTAAAACTTTACATTTACTCTTACAAGCTTGAAGGTGGGAAAACTGCCGGCAGAGATGATCTCAGGGAGATCAATACCCTTAACCATTACATTGGAATGAAACCGCTATCTCAAAGTGATTTTGCTGAATTTACATATCTTCCATTTGTTTTTGGGGCTCTTGGATTGTTAACATTAAGAGCAGTTGTGCTTGGTAAGGTATCAACCCTTGTTGATTTAATTGTAATGTATTTTTATGTTGGGTTTTTCTCAATTCTTGATTTTTATAACAAATTATACACCTACGGACACAACCTTGCTCCAGATGCACCTATAAAAGTTCAACCATTCACGCCTCCACTTTTTGGGAAAAAATTAATAGCTCAATTTACCGTTTACAGTTATCCGTCTCTTGGGACAATTGGAATGTTTTTGACGATCGTTACGCTTATAATAGCTTTGATTTTAACATCAAAGGAAGTTAAGTCGTGAGGGAATTTTTTAAACATATTTTCTTATTTCTGTTTTCTTTTGGTTTGCTTAACGCTGAAGTTTTAAAAGTTGGGGGAAAATATGATTTTAAAAGCATAAAGGATGCTCTTGCAGTTGCTAAACCACACGACACAATTTATGTTTATCCAGGGGAATACTACGGAAACATATTTATTGATAAACCTATTGTTTTAATTGGGATAGGCAGGCCATGGATAAAGGGTGAAAACTGGGGAAGCACTGTAACAGTTCTTGCTGACTCATGCGTTATCAATGGTTTTAAAATTACTGGTGGTGGAAATCTTCTCCAAAAAGAAGATTCTGGAATTTTGCTCAAATCGGCATCTTATAATAAAGTTGAAAATAATTTGCTTGAAGATGTTTTATTTGGTATATATTTCTTTGCTTCAAACAACAATGTTGTCAGACATAATACGATAATTGGAAGACCTTATCTTGGGATTGGGGAGCGTGGAAGCGGACTTCATATTTGGAATTCACGAGGTAATCTTATTGAGGAAAATTTCATTACGAAGGTAAGAGATGGGATGTATATTCAGGAAGCGTCAAATAATTTTATAAGGCGAAATTATGCGACCGATTTGAGATATGGAATTCATTATATGTTTTCGGATTCAAATTCATTTGAGGAAAATGTTTTTATAGACAATGTCGTCGGTGGGGCGGTTATGTATTCAAGGCATATTTATTTTAAAAGAAATATCTTTGCGAGAAATAGAGGGTTTAGCTCATACGGGCTTTTGCTTCAATCGTGTGATTATTGCGTTGCTGAAGAAAACTATGTGCTTGATAATTCAATAGGGCTTCACTTTGAGGGCACAAATTACAATGTGATTAGAAGAAATCTAATTCAAAACAATGACCTTGCCATTGTTCTATTTGCAAGCGCAAATTATGATAAAATTTACGAAAACAACTTCATCGGAAATCTCGCTTTGATAAGAACTATAGGAAATCCAAAGACAACTTTATTTAGCTACGAGGGTAAAGGAAATTACTGGGATGGTTATCTTGGCTACGATCTTGATGATGATGGGGTTGGGGATGTAAGGTTCAGATTGACAAATGTTTTTGAATATATTCAGGGTAAGTATCCGATAATTCAACTTTATCTTTCAAGTCCGTCTGCGAAAGCAATTGAACTTGCGGAAAGAGCGATGCCGATTATAAAATCATTCAAAATTTACGATGAACATCCTTTGATGAAAAAAGTTGATCTTCCAGATCTTTCTTATCTTGTCAAAAGGGGAAAAATTGAAAAGTTGGAGAAAGAAAGAATCGCATTTGTGAGTGTTAGTTTCATAACTTTGTGCATTTTCATTCCGTTTTTAACTCTTGTCATGAAATCAAAAAGGTTGAGAAAAATTTATGCTTTCGGTTAAAAATTTAAAAAAGCGTTATAAAGATACTGTTGCGGTAGATGGGGTAAGCTTTAATGTGAATGAAAATGAGACAGTTGTTTTGCTTGGTCCAAATGGAAGCGGGAAAACAACCACACTTAAATCAATAGTTGGGCTTATAATCCCAGATGAAGGTGAGATTTACATAAATGGTGTAAATGTTTTATCCGAGCCGAAAAGAGCGAGAAGTTATTTAAGCTTTCTCCCGCAAAGAATTTCTTTATATGAGAGTTTGAAAGTTATAGAAATACTTGAGTTTTTCAGAAAGTTGAGGGGTTTGCCAGTTAAAAGAGTTGAATATGTGATTGAAATGCTTGATTTGAAAGATTTACTTGGCAAGTATGCTAATGAACTCTCTGGTGGAAATGTTCAGCGTCTTGGGATAGCGCTCGCTATTATGCCCGAAGTTCCAATTTTAATCCTTGATGAGCCAACTTTAAGTCTTGACCCCGAAGGCGTTATGAGGTTTAAATCATTGCTTTCCCAGCTGAAAAAAGATGGGAAGACAATTTTGTTTACAACTCACCTTTTAAACGAAGTTGATGAACTTGCGGATAAAGTTGGAATCCTTGTTAACGGCAGATTGATAACTTTTGAAAGCGCATCGGAGCTTAAAAAGAAATTGAAGTTTGAGTCAAAGGTTTATCTTGTCGTTAAGAATATGGATGATGGGTTTGTAAAGCTTGCTTATGATTCAGGGGCGATTGAGGTCAGCAGAAATGGAACGAGCATGATTATAAAAGCGGAGTCAAATAAAATTCTTGATGTGATTTTCAATCTTTATAAGAGCGGGGCACAAATTGAAAACTTTCAAACATCAAGTCAATCATTTGAGGCGATTTATCAAAAATTAATGGAAGAACATGAGCCCAAAAATTAAGACAATTATCGTTTCAATTTTAGCACTTTTAGTTTACTCCTGTTCAAAGGAGATTAAACCCGAGGAGATTGAGCCACATGATATTTGTTATCTTTGTAAGATGGCTATATCGCAGCTTAATTTTGCTACGGAGATAATCACCCCAGATGGAGAGGTTTATAAGTTTGATGACATTGGTTGTATGATTGAGTTCAAAAAGATGCGTGAATTGCCAAATGGCTCTGTTATGTTTGTGCGTGATTTTTATACAAATGAATGGGTGAGAATTGAAAATGCGTATTTTGTCAGGTCTGAAAAAATCCAAACCCCAATGAATTATTTCATTGTGACATTTAAAACAAGGGAATCGGTTGAAAAATTTTTAAATGAATACGGTGGAGAGGAATTTCCATATGAACAGCTTGAAATCAAAATTTTAAAGTGATATGTCTTGGAACTCAATTTACACAATCGCCGAGTCGGAGATCATCATTGGTGTCAGGAATAAGTGGACGCATATTTTCACGATCATTTTCACGATTCTTGTTTTGGGCATTTCTTATTTTGGTTTAACTGCGAGCGGTTATACTGGGAGTATGCAAGATTTTTCAAGGACGACATTGAGTTTGCTTAATCTTGTTTTGTATATCATTCCGCTTATTTCTCTTATCATTGGCGTTATGAGTTTTTCGGGTGATGGGAGGTTGAATGAGCTAATTTTTGCACAGCCATTAAATCGTTGGGAAATTTACCTTGGGAAATTGCTTGGTCTATTGGTTGTTATTTTTACATCAACATCGCTGGGGTTTGGGATAAGTGGTTTCATAATTTTGATGAGGGTTGGTTCCGATGGTGTGTTTAGGTATCTTGTTTTTGTTTTGTTGTCAAATTTTCTTGCTTTTATCTTTATTGGGATTTCATCTTTAATTTCTGTGATCGCAAGACAGCGTGGGCGAGCTTTTGGGATCTCTGTCCTCGCTTGGTTTATCTTTCTAATTTTCTATGATCTTGTGATAATTGGTGCAACAACACTTTTAAGGGGTAAAGTTGCAGCAACCTTTGCTATGTTATCTCTTCTTGGTAATCCAGTTGATATTGTTCGTGTGTTAAGTTTGATAACTTTGAATCAACCGGAAATTTTTGGTCCAGCTGGTGCAGCATTTTTGAAATTTCTTGGCGGAAGTTTGCAAACTTACACTGTTTTAATCCTTGATTTGATGTTATGGTTTGTTTTTTCTGTCTTTTTATCAATTAAAATTTTTTCAAAACAGGACATAACTTAAACAAAACCGGAGGAAGGAAAAATGAAGAAGGCGACTTTTATCTTGACAAGTTTAATTTTAATTCTTACAATTTCACTCGCACAGGGACAAAAAGACTGGAAAACAACCTGTGAAAAGCAGTATAATGACAACATCGCTGTAAAAAATGTGGTTTTAAATCTTCTTGAACAGGTGAAAAAATCAGAGCAAACGGAGGTTGTAAAGAAAGATTTAATAGATGCTCAATACTGGATCAATCTTGGTGATGAGATAATGAATAAGCAAAAAGCAAGGATGGACAAGGGTGAATATAACGAGGATGTTTTTCTACAGCTTGGTTATGCTTGGAGATATTATGTTGAAGCTGGGACAAAATTAACAGTTGCTTTAAATAGTTTGGCTGTAAAAGTTAAAAAGAAAGGAAGTTAAACGCTTTAAGTTAAAAGCTCACCCCCTGTCCTTTAACAAGGATAAAGTTGGCAAGTGAGGGGGTGGGCGTGAAATGATGAAAGTTAGCGCAATATATGAGAAGGAAACTTAGCAAAATATTCTCCGTTTTGATCGTTTTCGTTATATCTTTGAATTACATTGTGGTGATAATTCCAAGAGTTGAGCATCATAGTCGTGGTGTTTGTCATTGTAGTGAAAATTGTGGATGTGGTTGTAAAGGTAAGGTAAGTTTTAATTTTATGAGCTCTGTTTGCATTGATGCGGAGGGATGTATGTGTAAGAAAGGAAAGAATAACTCTGAACTTCCTATAAAAGAGGGAATCGTTACTGTTGAGGGAATTTATATATATTTCCCGGCTTATTTCCTTCCAAGTTTTCATGATAACCTAAATCAGCCTCTAAATCAGGTTTGCGTATTTCACCCTCCTGAAGATTTGAGCCCGACATATTCTGTATCTTGAGATTTTTTTTAAAATTAAAAAACAAAACTTCAGGAGGGTTTTGCTATGAAGATCAAAGTTTTAACTCTCGTGGTGTTAATTTTTGCGCTTGTATCTAATAATTTTTCGCAGGAGAAGGGAATAATCCGTGGGTATGTTTATGATGCAAAGGCTAAATATCCACTTGTAAATGCAAATATCTGGCTTGAAGGGACAAACCGTGGCGATGTTTCTGATTTCAAGGGTTACTTTGAAATTAAAAATCTTAAATCAGGAAATTATACAGTTGTTGTTTCATATATCGGCTACAGACAAAAAAAGGAATTGGTCTCGCTTGCACCTGATGAAGTAAAAACGATTGAGGTTTATCTTGAAGAATTACCTTATTTCTCCGTTGAAGAAATTGTGGTTTTTGGGAAGCCAAGCGAGACATATAATCAGGTTGAAGTTGGTGGCAAAGAAATAACAAAACAAATTCCCCGTGACATTGGTGATTTCATAAGGAATTTTTCAAACTCATCTGCGATAAAGAAAGGTGGATACGCGCTTGACCCTGTTATGAGGGGTGTAAAATATGATCAAATTAATGTTCAAATTGATAACGGTGTGAAGATTGAACCCGCTTGCCCAAATAGGATGGATCCACCAACTTCGCATGTCCAGGCAGAAGAACTTGAAAAAGTTGAAATCTTGAAAGGTCCTTATGCCTTACGCTATGGACCGAATTTCGGTGGCGTTTTGAATTTTGTGATGGCGAAACCAGAAAGGTTTGAAGGATTTACTGTCGTTGGAAGGGTTGAAAGTGGATATGAAAGCAATTGGAATGGCAAGTTTGGGAGATTAACAGTTTCGGGAGGTCAAAAATTATTTGATTTTAGAATATCTGGAGGGGTGAAAGATTACAAAAATTATAAAGATGGGGCAGGAAATGAAGTTCAGTCAAGCTTTAAAATAAAAGATTGGAGCGGTAAATTTGGGTTTAATCCTGTGGAAAATCATAGATTTCAGATTTCAATTCGTGAGGTATATGCCCGGGATGTTCTTTATCCAGCGCTACCGATGGATGGGAGAAAAGATGACTCAAGAGTGGTTTCTCTTGATTACCTTGGGAAAAACCTGAATGGATTGATAAATAGTGTTAATTTAAAGGCATATTATTCAAAGGTTTATCATCTAATGGATAACGCATTTAAACCAACCATAGCAATGGTTGATGCTGCTACAGATGCTAACACTAAAACTTACGGCGGGAGAAGTGAGATCGGATTAATTGTCGGAGAAAATGTTTTATTTGTTGGATTTGATTATTCAAGGATTGAGAAAGATGGATTCAGGACCAGAAAAATGAAAACTGGTCCAATGGCTGGAAAGACATTTATTGATACGGTATGGCAAAATTCCTATGTTTCAAATTTAGGGGTATTTTCTGAGTTGAGAACTGGACTTGAAGGATTTAATATCATGCTTTCCGCAAGATATGATATTAATTATGCGGGTGCTATAACCCCGGCGCCGTCTTTTGCGAGATTGTTTGGAGGGCTTTCATCAAAACATCATAATTTTAGTTTAAGTGCTGGGGTTGATAAAGTTTTGACTTCAAATTTACAAGTCACTTTGCTTTTTGCCACAAGCAAGAGAAGCCCAAATATAAGTGAGAGGTTTATAAACTTCTTGCCCATCGGGATTGATAATTATGACTATGTCGGAAATCCTTCTTTGAAGCCAGAGGTGAACAACAGCGTTGATTTAATCGTGAAGAGCAAACTTCTCGGTGGAATTTTTAAGGGTGATGTTTTCTATTATTATGTTAAGGATTTCATTTCGGCAAAAATTAGAAGCGATTTGATGCCTAAAAATATGGGGGTTCTTGGAGTAAAACAATTTGTGAATATAGAAACTGTTAAATTTATCGGATTTGAGCTTGGATATGTGTCTACATTTAGTAAAAATTTTGGCTTTAAAGTTGATCTAAGCAAAACCAAGGCGTGGGATGCTGTAACAGGTGAGCCATTGCCGCAGATTCCGCCTTTTGAGGCAAGGTCAACATTTTACTATCGTTTGTTTAATGGTGGGGTAACGCCTGAACTGACGATAAGAGCGGTTTCAAGAAAAAGCGATGTCTCAACAAGCTATGGAGAAACACCAACGCCGGGATTTGCGGTTGTCAACCTCATGATAAGCGTTAACTATTTCAAGTTTGCAGATATATCAATTGGTGTGAACAACTTGTTTAATAAAGTCTATTATGAACATCTCAACAGACGTGTGAGGACGACAGGGATTCCGATATATGAACCCGGCAGAAGTTTCTTTATAAACTTAATAATGAAAGTTGGTGAATAGCAATGATGATGAAAATTTCAAAAATTCTTGCTTTAATTATTATCTTGTCGGTTTCACTTTTTTCTCAATCTGCGATGGATATGTTGAAGCCTGAGCTTGGGCAAAAGCTGGGAGTGTGTAGCGTTTGTAATATGGATGTTTTTGAGAAGATGATGACAAGGGTTGAAATTTCGGTTGATGATACAATTTATCACGCTTGCGGTATCGGTTGCGCAACCGCGATAATGGAGGGGAAAAATGTAAAAGATATTAAGGTGATTGATTTTAAAACTTTTAGATTAATTGATGCTAAAAAAGCGTGGTTTGTCACCGGTAGTGTGATATTGCCAGCGAGAGCTATGTTACCTGAATTCTCATTTTCAAGTGAGAGTGAGGCTAAAAGTTTTGTGCGAATTTATGGTGGTTATGTTTTTGACTATCCTGAGATTGTTTCTCTGGCGAAGAAGATTCGGGAGGAGAGAAAGAAAAATTAAAATTGGGGCGGGCTTTGCCCGCCCACTATGCTTTAATAATAACGCTCAAGCTCACGGCTTAAATACTTAACAACCATCGCTACAATTCCTATATCGTCAAGAAAACCGACAATTGGTGATAAATCTGGAATTGAATCTATCGGGAGTATAAAATACAGGAGTGCTGATATTGCTATTGCTTTCTTAAAGAATGAAACATCGGGGTCTTTCATAAATTTATAAAGCGCGATCAAATCACGCTTGAAATTGATATTGCCTTTTAATCTGGCAAGTTTTTGCCAAAAATTTTGCTCAACATATTCAACTTCTCTATCCGTTATATTTTCAGATATTTTTTCAAGCTCATTTATTGTGCTCTTCTGAGGTATGTAAATGCTTGCATCTTCGCCGATTTGTTCATAGTTTCTCATGGCTGTTTGAAATTTTATTTTTGGTTAATCACATGTAACCGTCATCTCCGATACAAGAATTGAGGGTGAAGCGATATTACTGAAGAAAATGAGATCATTCCCGATTGAGGTGATATTTCTCAATATATTTTTTAGGTTATCTGCTATTGTGATCTTATCAACTGGGAAGGATATTTCCCCGTTTTTAATCCATAATCCACTCGCTCCTTTTGAGAAATTTCCAGAAACAATATCAACCCCGAATCCAATAAGTTTCGTGATGAGCAAACCTTCATTGATTTCAGATATCATTTCCTCAAGTGTTTTATAGCCAGGTTGAATGTAAAAGTTTAATGGTGATGGTGCAGGGATTGTATTATATTTTCTGTGTGCGTTTCCAGTTGGCGGGAGTGAAAACTTTTTGGCGATGATTGAATCAAGAAGAAACATTTTCAAGATTCCGTTTTCAATGACCGCTTTTTCCTTTGTTTGAATCCCTTCATCATCAAATGGTTTTGAACCAATCCCAAATTCAAGGCATCCATCATCAACTATTGTTAAAATTTCGCTTCCAACCCTTTCGCCTATTTTATCAGATAGAAAACTCATTTTTCTATAAGCGTTTTTGCCATTTACTGCCGTTGCGATGTAACTTACTATAGCGGATGCGGTCATGGGATCAAAGATCACGGGGTATTTCCCGGTTTTAATCTTTTTGGGATTTAATAGCTGAAGTGCTCGGATGCTTGCATTTTTTGCTACATGTTCGGGCGTTTGCAATCTTTCAAAAAGTCTGCTCACCGATGAATAATAGCCCGTTTGACTTTCGGCGTTATCCGAGGCGATGGCGGAGCAATAAATTTCAAAAATTGTCCCCTCATACTCACCGAAAAATTCGTTTGAGTTTGCGATTACCCTTCTTTGAATCAAGTTTCCAAATCCTGTTGATTCAACCTTTATCTTTGGGTTGAAGGCTTTTGCAATTTCTTCTATCTCTTTTGCAATTTTTATTTTCTGTTCAACGCTTATTGAAAAAACATCAGGGTCAAAAATTTTGACCTGCGTTTGGGCATGGCTATATATTTGTGGAAGTTGGTTATCTGGTTCTGGGGTTGAATTTTTAGCAAGTGAGATCGCCTCATCTATTGTCTTTTGAATTATATGGGATGAAAAATTAGTTGTATATGCAAAACCTATTTTTCTGTCCTTGAAAATTCTTATCCCGAGCCCATGGGTTACCGCTTGCTTAAGGGATTCAACTTCGCTGTCTTTTATCGTTGCAGAAAATTCTTCATCTATTGAGATAAACACATCACATTCATCAGCACCGCTTTGAATTGCCTTAGAGATAATTGATTTTGCGATTTTTTCCATATCCATTTGACATTTATAGCTTAAGTGTTGAATAAAACCTTAGCTTCACCTTTCTAAATTTAGAAATTTTGCGCAAAACTTTGAAATTTGTCACCAAAAGGTTAAATTTTTACAAAATCAGCGGATGAAAATAAAAACGGAAGAAAATGAGCAAAAAGAACACAGTCGCATCTTCACAGACGCAATTGATGGATAAGCTCGTTTCGCTTTGTAAGAGGAGAGGATTCATCTTTCAATCAAGTGAGATTTATGGGGGTATTAATGCATGTTGGGATTATGGTCCGCTTGGGGTTGAACTTAAAAATAACATAAAGCAGGCGTGGTGGAAGGCGATGGTTTATGAAAGGGACGATATTGAAGGGCTTGACGCTGCAATTTTGATGCATCCGAAAGTTTGGGAAGCTTCAGGACATGTAGAAAACTTCACAGATCCACTCGTTGATTGTAAATCTTGTAAACTTCGCTTTAGAGCGGATCAGATCCCAGAAGAGAATTTAAAATTGAAAAAATGCCCTGAATGTGGTGGTGAATTAACAGAGCCGAGAAAATTTAATCTGATGTTTAAAACATTTATGGGTCCCGTGGAAGATGAAGCTCATATTGTTTACCTTAGACCTGAAACAGCGCAGGGAATTTATGTCAATTTTGAAAATGTATATGTCTCAATGAGAAGAAAGATCCCCTTTGGAATTGCCCAAATAGGGAAAGCATTTAGAAACGAGATAACCCCGGGGAATTTCATTTTCAGAACAAGGGAATTTGAACAAATGGAAATGCAATACTTTGTCCGCCCCGGCACGGATATGGAGTGGTTTGAGAGATGGCGTGAGGAAAGATTTAAATGGTATTTGAGGATTGGAATAAAGCCCGAAAAACTTCGTTTCCATCAGCATGGTCCTGATGAACTTGCTCATTATGCAACTGCTGCGTATGATATCCAGTTTGAATTTCCATTTGGATGGCAAGAACTTGAAGGGATTCATAACAGAACGAATTATGATTTGTCAAGGCATCAACAGTTTTCGGGGAAAGATTTAAGCTATTATGATGACGAGATAGGGCAAAAATATATCCCATATATAATTGAAACATCTGCTGGGTGCGATAGAACTTTGCTTGCGGTTCTTGTTAATGCTTACGATGAAGAAGATACGGGTAAAGAAATAAGAACGGTTCTTCGTCTGCATCCATTTCTTGCCCCGATAAAAGCAGCTGTTTTACCTCTTGTCAACAGAGAAAATATGCCAGAGATCGCATTTGAAATTTATAAATCGTTGAAACCACACTTTAAAGTTTTCTATGATGACAGTGGTTCAATTGGGAGAAGATATAGAAGGCAAGATGAAATTGGAACTCCCTTCTGTTTCACAGTTGATTCGCAAACACTTCAAGATGGAACTGTAACAGTAAGGGACAGAGATACAATGAAACAGGAAAGAATTCATAAAAATGAAGTGCTTGACTTTTTAAGGGAGAAAATCGTTTTCTAAAACTTAAATTTGGGTTAAAATGAGCAAGACTATTACAATTGCTGGAGGCACGGGATTTATCGGAAGTTATGTTGCAAATTTCCTTTCAAAAGATGGACATAAAATTTTAATCTCAAGCAGAAACCCCGAAAGATTAAAAGCCTTTGAAGGTTTCAGCTGGAATCCAGATTTTGAAGATTTCCCCGTTGATGTAGCTCAACGTTCAGATGTTATCATAAATTTGGTTGGAGAGACCATTTCACAAAGATGGACAAAAAGGGTTAAAGAAAGATTGAGAAGTTCACGAATAAACTCAACCAGAAAAATAGTTGATGCGTTTTCAAAGATAAATCCTGCGGGGAAAATTTTTATATCTGCATCTGCAATTGGTTTTTATGGGAGTAAAAGAGATGAAATTTTGACGGAAAATTCAGAAGCGGGGGATGATTTTTTAGCACAGCTATGCAAAGATTGGGAAGGTGAAGCTAAAAAAGCAGAGGAATTTGGAGTAAGAACTATAATTTTAAGGATTGGGATTGTCATAGGGGAAGGAGGTGGATTTCTTGCTAGATTAACGCCGTTATTTAAGCTTGGACTTGGTGGAAAGATTGCTGATGGAAGGATGTGGATGTCTTGGGTTCATATTGAAGACCTTGCCCGTGTTGTTAAATTTGGAATTGAAAATGAAAATGTGCGTGGTATTTATAATGTCGTCTCTCCGAATCCAGTTACGAATGAAGAATTCACAAAAACATTTGCAAAGGTTTTAAATCGTCCCTCGTTTTTTCCAGTTCCAAAATTTGGTTTGAAAATTTTATTTGGCAAGGAGCTGACCGAAATTGCTCTTACAGCAAGCCAGAGGGTTAAACCGGAAAGGTTGATTGAAGCTGGGTTTGAGTTTAAGTATTCAGATATTGAGACTGCTTTAAAAAGTTTATTTGAAAAATAAAAATCTCTTAAGTTAGCCATGTGGTGGGGTAGAGGTAAAGGATTTGGGCGTAGATTCGGAGGATTTTGGTTTGGATTTGGTTTTCCCCCGTTTGAGACATTTTGGACGGGATTCCGCCCATATATAACTCGTGAAGAATATATTGAGATGCTTGAAGATTACAAAAAACAGCTTGAAGAAGAGCTTGAAGAAGTTAACAGAGAAATTGATAGGTTGAAAAGAGAAGGTGAAAAATGATTTTAATTCATAACGCTAATCAAGTTGTCACAGTCGCATCATTTGGGAAAAGATTTAAACGCGGGGAAAAACAAAGTGAAATTTTCGTCGTTGAAAAGGGGAGTGTTTTAATTAAAGATGGTAAAATTGAATGGGTTGGGAGAGCTGTTGATTTTAATTTTGGTTTATATGGCGAAGTTGAAATCATTGACGCTACTGGAAAAGTTGTTCTGCCTGGATTTGTTGACTCACATACACATCTTGTATTTGGGGGAACGCGTGAGGATGAGTTTAATTTAAGGATAAAGGGTTTTACATATCAGCAAATTGCTGAGATGGGCGGTGGGATTTTAAGCACCGTTCAAAAGACGAGAAATTTATCAAAGGATGAACTTTTAAAAATTTCTCAAATTTATGCAACCAAAGCTCTTGCAAATGGAACAACAACCATAGAGATAAAAAGTGGGTATGGATTGAATCTTGAAGATGAGATCAAAGTTCTTGAGGTTGTAAATGAATTGAATGAAAAACCTATCTTCACGGTTCCAACTTTCCTTGGAGCTCATGCAGTACCACCAGAGTTTAAGGATAGAAAAGATGATTATGTTAAGTTTTTAGTAGATAAGCTTATCCCAGAGATATCAAAAAGGAAACTTGCAAAATTTTGCGATGTGTTTTGTGAAATAGGATATTTTACTGCCGAGGATTCTGAAAAAATTTTAACCGCAGGTAAAAGCTATGGACTCCTGCCTAAAATTCATGCGGAGCAATTTTCAAATTATGGCGGTGTTAAGGTTGGAGTTAAAGTTGAGGCTATTTCAATTGATCACCTTGAAAATATAAATGATGAAGATATTGATCTTTTATCAAGGACAGATTCAATAGCGGTTTTACTCCCCGGGGTTTCTTTCTTTTTAAACTATAAGTATCCACCCGCAAGAAAATTAATTGACTCAGGTGTCCCTGTTGCAATTGCAACGGATTTTAACCCGGGATCGTGTATGAGTTTAAATATGCAACTTATGATGACAATCGCCTGCACTCAAATGAGGATGACGATAGAGGAAGCAATAACTGCATCAACATTAAACTCAGCTGGCGCAATTGGGATTTCAGATATAACAGGAAGTATTGAGGTGGGTAAAAGGGCGGATCTCGTAATTTTTGATGTCCCAGATTATAGAATGATACCATATTTTTTCGGTGAAAATCATACTTGGATTGTTTTTGGCGGGGGCATTTTAAAGTACCGGAAAATGTGACATAAATCACTTTGACCTTTACTTAAAATTACTTAACTTATATGTGAATTAAGAATTAATTTTGGAGGGAATCATGCGCTGGCTAATTTTTCTGTCAATCTTGGTTTTCATCTTTACAATTTCAGTATATTCACAAGGCTTTCGGGTGAAAAGTTCATACCCAAATAATGGGGATTATAGTGTTCCTTCATTACCAACTCCCGTTTTAATTAAATTTGTGTTTTCTGATCAAGTTGATGTAAATCGTAATTTTGGTGAAGCGGGTCCCTTTCTCCCATTTTTAAGTTTTTTAGCGTTTGACCCACGCGATTCAATTCAATTTGTTCAGCCATATGTTCCTTTACGTACGGATACCATTGGAGCGTGGTTTACACTTGCTCCAAATACGGATTATTGTATTATTTTATTTGGTGCTTATTCAATAACTGGAATAATGCTTGAAAAGCCGTATGTTGTAAACTTTACGACCGCATCAACTATAGGTCAGCGAAGCGTAAGAGGGACTATAACACCACCTTCACCGCGTATATCATCATTTACAGGGATTTCACAATTTAATGTACCTAATTTAAAGGTTGATCTATCAAAGACGATAGGTCAAATTTTATCTCAGGGCAATGAGGTTAAAATTTTGAAGAAATCTAACTCGCTTTCGTTTGATCTCAAATTACAAGATTTGAATCCGTTTAAGTTTTTGAGCGTTGATCCTAATGTTGGTGTAGTTGCATTGCTTGATGGGAATCCACTTGCCCAAGAGGATGTAAATGTAAAATACGCTGCTAATGTTAATTCTGATTTTTCATTTGAGATACGATATGTTCGCGATGGAACATACTATTTGTTTGCTGCTTTTGATACACAGCGAGATGGACTATTTAATCCAATCGGTGATTTGCTCATGTTTTATGACGCAAATGGAGATGATCAACCCGATCCAATTACCGTTAGCGGTGGCGATGTTTCAGGTTTAAATTTAAGTGGAGTTTTTCAGATAAGACCGTTTACGGTAAAACAAATCCTTGACACAGTTACAGTGCTTGCTAAAAGTTATGCAAGCGATGTGAGATTAAGAGGGATCCAAACTTTTGAAGGAATTGAAGTTCCAGGCGACACACTTGACGGAAAGGTATATTCTGCTACCTATATTTTTTATTCGCCTTCAAAAGATAAATATGTTTCTGTTTGGGCAAATGCATTTATGGGACTCTCACTTGACACTGTTTCAACACCCCCAAGACCACTTGTTGATTTACCAACAAGATTTATTGATAGCGATGTTGTATTTGATAGCGCCGAAGCTAATGGTGGATATGCTTTCAGGAATGAGCCCAATACGATAACATCTGTTATGTATGACTTGAGAAATTATTCAGGTGATGATTTTGATCCGCCTGATACAGTAAATCCATATTGGAGGATTGTGTATTTTAAGACTGATACTAGTTTTAATCTCAGAGGATTTTTAGCTGTTTATCTTAATCCCTCAGATGGTAGATTAGTTAAAAAGTTTGAGATTTCGTTTAAACCTGTAACTGCGAAGGAGAAATTTGAGGTTGTTGATAATTTAGCAATGAATAGGGCAAACGATGCACAACTTGTGTATGTTTTGGGATTTGAGGATGATGATACGCTTGTTGATGGGAAATGCCTTATCTGGAACTATGGTTATAAAAGTAACAGCGTGGGTAAGTTTAGTGTTTGGGTTTCTTTAGGTTTGGCTTGGGTTGACACTTCGTTTTTTGATATATCAGATTTAACACCATTAAATAAGCCTTTGCAACTTATGAATTACAAAGATAGTGATACCCTTGCAGCCGTTGCCGAAGCAAACGGTGGATCTGCTTTCAGGAATTTGTATCAGTATACTGGGGGCGGATATCTTTATTCTCAATCTATAGATACAACTAAAATTTATTTCCATGCAATATATAATGGAATTGATGTCACGACGGGGAGAGAGAAAGCACTTATTGTATTTATTGATCCTGTAACTGGCAATTTTGTTGGTACATTTACCAAAGTTGAAAAGGACGAAACCGTTGGAATTCCAGCGAGTTTCACTTTGTATCAAAATTATCCAAATCCATTTAATCCAACGACGACGATAACTTATGATATTCCGATGCGGGCGAATGTGAAACTTATAGTTTATAATGTTCTTGGTCAAGAAGTTGCTATACTTGTGAATGAGCTACAGGAAGCTGGAAGATACAATGTTAAGTTTGATGCGAGTGGTTTACCAAGTGGTGTGTATTTCTATAAACTTGAAGCGGGAAGATATGTTGATGTAAAGAAGATGATGCTTGTCAAGTAAGGAAATATCTTAAATTAGTGAATAAAATTTGGGTAGTTACAGGGTTAAACCTGTGGCTACCCATTTTTATTTTTTATCCTGTCAAGGGCTGAACTCGTTTTATTCCTTCGCTCCTTGCCTATTTTCTTTTATTTTGGTAAATTAAATTTGAGAAGATTAAATAACCTATTTATTCTTATGCAAAAATTTTCAAACATACTTTGCCTTTCAAAAGCACCTGGCTCACCTTCGTTAAAAAAATTTAAAACAAATTTTTCAGGGAGGACCTATCATGGGAGTTAAAATTCGTCGGGAAGAAGCCCTTGAATATCATAGTCGGGGGAGGAAAGGAAAACTTGAAATCATACCATCAAAACCATGTTTAACACAAAGAGATTTGTCTCTTGCTTACACCCCAGGGGTTGCCGAACCGTGTAGAGAAATCCATAAAAATCCAGAGCTCGCATATGAATATACAATGAAAGGGAATTTTGTTGCTGTTATCTCAAATGGTACTGCGGTGCTTGGACTTGGTGATATAGGAGCACTTGCTGGAAAGCCTGTGATGGAAGGAAAGTCGGTTTTGTTCAAAAGATTTGCAGACATTGATGCGATTGATATTGAAATCAATGAAAAAGACCCTGATAAGTTAATTGAGATAATAGCAGCTCTTGAACCAACTTTTGGGGGAATCAATCTTGAGGATATCAAGGCTCCAGAGTGTTTTTACATTGAGGAAGAATTGAAAAAGAGGATGAGCATTCCAGTTTTTCATGATGACCAACATGGAACTGCGATCATAAGTGGAGCTGCTCTTTTGAATGCGCTTGAACTTGCTGGCAAAAAGATTGATGAGGTTAAAGTAGTATTCAACGGTGCTGGGGCATCAGCTATAGCATGTGCAAAATTTTATGTTCTCCTTGGAGTTAAAAAGGAAAACATAGTCATGTGCGATAGGAAAGGTGTTATTTATAAGGGAAGGAAGGAAGATATGAATCCATATAAAGAGGAATTTGCCACTGACAGGTTTGGGGATGGTGCAACCTTAAAGGATGCTCTCGTTGGGGCAGATGTATTTGTAGGTTTATCGGTTGGAAATGTTGTGACCAAAGAAATGTTGAAAACAATGGCTGACAACCCCATTGTCTTTGCAATGGCAAATCCAGACCCAGAGATAAGTTACGAAGATGCAACTGAGGCTCGCGATGATATAATAATGGCAACGGGTAGATCAGATTATCCGAATCAAGTTAACAATGTTCTTGGTTTTCCGTTTATTTTCAGGGGAGCACTTGATGTGAGGGCAAAGGCGATAAATGAGGAGATGAAACTTGCAGCTGCTCGTGCACTTGCGCAGCTTGCCAAACAGGATGTTCCTGATTCGGTTATCCGTGCTTATGGAGGTGAAAAACTTGAATTTGGGAGGAATTACATAATACCGAAACCATTTGATCCACGAGTTTTAACCTGGGTTGCCCCAGCAGTTGCAAAAGCTGCGATTGAAAGCGGGGTTGCAAGAATTAAAATAACCGATTGGGAAGAATACAAGCACCAACTTGAAGTTCGCCTTGGCATATCTCGTGAAATTATGAGACCAATTTTTGCAATCGCCAAGAAAAATCCGAAGCGAATTGTTTTCCCTGAGGGAGAGGAAATAAAAATTTTGAAGGCAAGCCAAATTTTAATTGATGAGGGAATTGCAAAGCCAATCTTGATTGGTTCAGAAAGTGTGATCAGGCAAAAGATAGAAGAAAACAAGCTTAGTTTAAAGGATATTAAAATTATTGAGCCATTGAAATATCCAAGGTTTGATGAATATGTTGAGGAATATTATCGTTTGCGCCAGCGTAAAGGTGTAACTTTGAAGGAAGCGCGGAAAATCATGACCCTGCCGAATTATTTCGGCTCAATGATGGTGAGAATGGGAGATGCTGATGGGTTAATTTCGGGTCTAACTTCACACTATCCAGATACAATTCGTCCAGCACTTCAAATTATAAGAATGGATGAGAGATTTACGCGCGTTTCTGGGCTTTACATTATGATAACTAAGAAAGGAACCTTCTTCTTTGCAGATACAACCGTAAACATTGACCCAACCCCTGAGGAGCTTGCAGAGATAGCAATCGCCTCAGCTGAAACAGCCAGAAGATTTAATATAGAACCAGTTGTGGCTTTGCTTTCGTTTAGCAATTTTGGAAGCACGGAAAATCAATACTCATTAAAAGTCAAGAAAGCTGTTGAGATCATTAGACAAAAGGCGCCTGATCTTATAGTGGATGGAGAAATGCAGGCGGATACAGCTGTGGTGCCTGAAATAATTGAAGAAATGTATCCGTTCTCAACCTTGAAAGGCAAAGGTCCTGCAAATGTTTTGATATTCCCGGATCTTAACTCTGCAAACATCGCTTATAAACTTGTTTATAGAATTGGCGGTGCTGATGTAATTGGTCCAATTCTTATGGGAATGAAGAAACCAGTTCATGTTTTGCAGACCGGAGCTGAGGTAAGTGAAATAGTTAACATGGCAGCTATCGCAGTTGCAGAAGCAATTGAAAAAGAAAGAGTTGATGGAAGAAGATAAATTTTAGACTTTAAATAAGCTTGGGTTGCCTGAACGATTTTAAAATTAAGATGGTTCTGACAAGTGAGGAGATCATTTTTAGCAGTGGTGCTTTATTGTTTATTTTTTACATTTGTTTACGCTGAGATTGAAGTTCCAAAGTTAACACGACGAGTGACAGACCTTGCTGGGGTTTTAACCCCCCAGCAAGCAAATGAAATTGAATATAAACTTGCAAAGTTTGAAGAAGAAACGACAAATCAAATTGCTGTCTTGATAATCCCATCGCTTGAAGGGGAGGACCTTGAAGATTTCTCAATTAAAGTTGTTGAGAAAAATAAACTTGGTCAAGCTGGAAAAGATAACGGAGTTCTTTTTCTGATAGCAATTCAAGACAGAAAGATGCGACTTGAGGTTGGATATGGTCTTGAGGGCGCATTACCAGATGCGTTATGTGATCAAATTTTAAGGAATATCGTTCGCCCAAGGTTTAGGCAGGGAGATTACTACGGTGGGATAGATGCAGGGATTGATGCTGTAATTTCAGCAACAAAAGGTGAGTTTAAAGCAGATCCCAGAAGGAGAACTGAAATAAAACTTGGGACAATCCTCATTCTTATCATAATTGTATTTGTTGTGCTGGCACTTTTTGGCACTATGATGAGAAATGTAAGGCATTACTCAATTCGTTCGGGTGGATATGATTCAACTTTGTTTTGGCTTTGGTTGTTAGGTTCAATGAGCGAAAGAAGAAAAAGCAGTGGAAGTTGGGGCGGATGGAGTAGCGGAGGTTTTGGAGGAGGTGGATGGTCTGGAGGTGGTGGAAGCTTTGGAGGTGGAGGAGCAAGCAGTAGCTGGTGAAGGTTAAAAAACGTTTTTAAGCTTGAAAATAAATTTCTACCGCATATGTTGAGGGTTAGAGATATATTTAGCAGGGATGATTTGAGAAAAATTTCTGATAAAATTTCGGAAATTGAGAAGAATACAAGTGGAGAAATCAGAGTTTCAATTAGAGAGAAAAGGAGTTTGATGGAGAAAAAGCTTTCCATTTTTGATATGGCTTTAAGAGAATTTTATCGGCTTGGCATGGACAAAACTAAAGATGGAACAGGTGTGCTTGTTTATATACTTCTTTCCGAAAAGAAGCTTCAGATAGTGGCGGATAAGGGGATAAATGACAAGGTTGAAAACGAAACTTGGCAAAAGATCGCCGATAAAATAGCCGAGAAATTTAAACAGGGCAAATATCTTGATGGAATAATTGATGGTCTTGATGAGATTGGGAAAATTTTATCTCAAAATTTTCCGATAAAACCTGACGATAGAAATGAGTTGTCAAATGAAGTTGAGATTAGATGAGGATAAGAAATAAGGGAATAGAAATAGTTTTAAATTTTAACACATTTTATTTTCGGGATGAGATCTTTGAAGATGAGTGGGAAAAGTATGTTTCTTCATTAGTTCAGAAATTATTAATGTTGAAAAATGATATTCAAACTGAAGGTTTATCTATTAAATTATTAACTAAATACCTTCAAAGTGAAAATGGACTTGACGCTGTTTTAGCTTTGATGGGTATATCTCAAGAAAGTTTTGTGCGATTAATTACTTTCTTAAAAATAGTAAATGATCCAGAAGCAAATGCTTTGATAAATAAAAAATATTGGAAAATTTTGTATAAGGAAACTGAAGTTAGGTTTGATAGGTTGAAGAAAGAAATTAAAAATAATGAGAAAGTGGCTAAAGGAATTGCATCTTTACTTATCAGAGGTTCAGATTTACCTGTTATAAGAAATGTTCTACCACTGTTTGAATTTAAGAAATTTGATATATCAAAGCTTAACTTTGAAGTTACCTCACTCATTGATACAATTATAAGATATAAAACAAAAGGTCAGTATTCAGCTTCGGCTCAAAATAATCCAGAAAGTGTTATAAAGAAATTGTTAGAAAAGAATGGAATAAAATTCGCGACTGGTAAATTAAAGGGTGTAAGGCGTAATCTTGATTTTATAATTCCGAATAAAGATGAACCAATGATAATTATAGAATCTTCTTATGAGATAACAACAGGTTCGGGTATGGGGGATAAGGCAAAAATAGAAATAGAGGTCAGCAAAGATATAAAGAAAAATTATCCGAACGCCTATTTTATAGGTTTTGTGGATGGGATAGGATGGTATGTTAGAAAAAGTGATTTAAAGAGAGTGGTTCTTGCTTTTGATGAGGTCTTTACATTTCATAAAATTCAACTTCAAAGATTTGAAAAGTTTATAAAGGAGGTGATGAAATTATGAATTCAATTAATGAATTTCTGGATAAAATTTTTCAAGCCGATGCCATTGAATTCCTCAAGAAGATACCTTCAAATAGTGTTGACATGTGTTTTGCTGATCCACCTTTCAATTTAGGTAAAAAATATAATTCTTATTTTGATAAGAAGAAAGAGAAGGAATATATAGAATGGGCAAGAAAATGGCTATATGAATTAGTAAGAATTACAAAACCAACAGGTTCTATTTTTGTACATAATATACCTAAATGGCTTACTCATTTCGCTAATATTCTCAATGAATTTGCTATATTCAGGCACTGGATTTCATGGGACGCAATGGGAGCGCCTCTTGGTAAAACTCTTTTACCTAATCACTATGGCATTCTTTATTATGTCAAAAGCAATAATTTTAAATTTTATGATATAAGAGTTTCTCACTCAAGGTGTAGAAACTGTGGTATAATTCTCAAAGACTACGGAGGAAAGAAACACTTAATCCATCCATTTGGTCCATTAGCTTCCGATGTTTGGACGGATATACATAGAATAAGACATAAAAAAAGAAGAGACGAACATCCTTGCCAGCTCCCTGAACATCTGGTTGAGAGATTAATTTTAATGACAACCGATGAGGGAGACATAATCCTTGACCCTTTTATAGGAACTGGAACTACAGCGGTGGCAGCTAAGAAGCTCGGAAGACATTTCATTGGTATAGATATTGACCCATACTATGTTAAACTTTCCGAAAATAAACTTCAAAATGTAAAAGAAACAAAAATTGGAAATTGCTATGTGAGCGTTTTTCTAAATAAGATTGTAACTATTAGAGATAAGGATTGGGATAAAATTAAAGATTATTTTATTATTCCTCCAAATTTAGAAACAAAACAGCCTAAATTGAAGCAAATGCTTGAGTTCCAGTTAGACTTATTCATTGAAAAGAAATAAAATAAAGCCATATGGGCTATGCCATTCTATGGATATGTTGGTATTCTTATAATTTTCATCGCTGAATTTTTGCTTTTTTTAAATGTTAAGATCATCGGGATTTATTTTACTCCAATTGTGTGGACCGGATATATTCTTTTTGTTGATGCGTTAAATTTTAAACTTTATGGTAACTCGTTAATTAAGAGTCGCTTTGGGGAGTTTTTGATCATGTTGCCTTGGTCTGTGATTTGTTGGTTGGTTTTTGAGGCTTATAATTTTCATCTCAAAAATTGGTATTATGTCGGACTGCCAGAAAGTGCATTTGCGAGGACAATCGGTTATGTCTGGTCTTTCGCAACTATTTTTCCAGCAATACTTGAGACGAATCAACTTGTTAAACCGATTTTTGAAAAAATCAATAAAAAACCTTCTTCAGCTTCAGACAAAAAATTAACAGTTTATTTTATCCTTGGCTTACTTTTTCTTGTAATTCCTTTAATTTTGCCCTCTGAAATAGCTTCTTATCTTTTTGCCTTTGTTTGGATGGGTTTTGCATTTCTTCTTGAGCCGGTAAATTATAAACTTGGTGGCGAGAGCTTGTTTAATGAATTTGAAAAGGGGAAATTGACAACGCTATTTTCTCTTTTTCTTTCCGGTTTGATATGTGGTGTGTTGTGGGAATTTTGGAACTATTGGGCTATTGGTAAATGGATTTATACTGTTCCGATTCCGTTTGCTGGTCCAAAAGTTTTTGAAATGCCACTTTTAGGATTTCTTGGGTTTCCTGCTTTTGCGGTTGAGGTTTATTCAATGCAAAATTTTTTAATCATTCTGTTAAGAAAAAATCATAAACTTGCTGAGTTATTTGGTGTAACATAGGTGGGAATTATTTCAACAACTGCTGTATCAAGTGTTTCTTCGTTTAGAATGAAAATTTCATCAAATCCTTCTGTCGGTATTGATTTTTTTGCTTCAAGAAAATTTATGTATTGATTTCTTATAACTTGTTCGCCGACTTTCCTTGGTCTTTTCTTATCTCTTTCTATGCAAATTTCAAGCGGGATATCAAAAATGATTATTGCTATTTTAAAACCGTACTTTCTTCCTATTTCAATCAACTGTCGCCTTGTTTCTTTTGAAAGGGATGTTGCATCTGCAACTGTTAATCTTCCAACAAGTAATCTTTTCTCAATTATGAAATAGAAAAGGTCAAATGCATGTTTTGACACCGCTTGATTTGCTGGATTATCTGAAATCAAAGCCCTACAATGGTCGGAGGAAACAATTTGAGTTCGTTTAAAAAATTTCTTTGCAAATGTTGATTTCCCGCTTCCTGCAACCCCACATAAAACTACAAGTGTTCGTGGATTTATTTTTATCTTAAGTGTCTCTTTTTGTTCGTTTTTTCTTTTGAATATGTTGAAAATTTTTTCTATCATCTTGTGAAAACTTTATAGCCAAGTTCTGTTATTATTTCAATTGCTTTTTGAGCATCTTTATCGCTTCCAAAGGAAAGACGAAATGTCCCACCTATACCTTCCCTCACTCGCAAAAGTTCAATGTCTTTTATATTCAATCCACCTTGATATAACGCTGTTGAAATTTTGCTTAAAACACCGGGTTTATCTTCAACCATTATGAACACATCGTGCAAAACATTTATGAAGCCCTTTCGGCTTGATGGTATCTCGTTTCTTAATTTAAAAGCATTGTCAAATTCTGATTTGAAATCATCTATTCTATCGGATTTGATAAGATCCCTATATCTGTTAAGTCCATTGATAAAATTATCAAGTGCTTCAATTATTTTTTCTTTGTTGAAGTAAATTATATCACGCCATATTTCAAACTGACTTGATGCGATTCGTGTTAAATCTTTAAAGCCACCGCCAGATAAAGATAAGTAATCTGTTCCCATGCTTCCAGCTGTATTGACAAGTAAAACAGCAATTAATTGAGGGAGATGACTTATATATCCTGCTATCCTATCGTGAATTTCGGGGTCAAGTAGTATTATATTTGCCCCTGTTAACTTTATTAATTCAATAAATTCATTTACCATCTTTATTGGGACATTGAAACTTGGGCATAGCACATATACAGCGTTTTCAAAAAGGAATGGGTCAGCTGAAGTTATACCTCTTCTTTCCGATCCAGCCATAGGGTGACCGCCGATGAAATAAACATCTTTTTTAATTTTTTCCGCTTCTTTTAGGACAATTTTTTTTACACTTCCAACATCGGTTATTATTGTTCCTGCTCTTGCATAACTTGACACTGTATGAATTAACTTCAGAATTTCTTTAACCGGCGTGCACAAGAAAACCACTTCTGCATCTTTTACTGCTTCTTCAATTGAATTAGTTTTTTTATCAATCGCTCCGATCTCAAAAGCGAGATCAAGTGAACGAGGATCAATATCAAATCCAGTGATTGTGAAATTATGTTCTTTTGATTGTTTCAATGAAAGAGCTATTGAGCCTCCGATTAAACCGGTTCCAATAATTGAAATTTTGTTGAACATAGGTTTATAAAATTTTTCTTCCTATTGCTTCCGCTATTTTTTTTATTTCTTTCATAAGCTGTGTGAATTGGTCAAGGTATAGTGATTGGGGTCCATCGGATTTTGCCTTTTCGGGTTGATTATGCACTTCAACAATTAAACCATCAGCTCCAGCGGCAATTGCAGCCCTTGCTATGGGAATAACTTTATCTCTTATTCCAGTTGCGTGTGATGGATCAACGATTATTGGTAGATGGCTTTTTTTGTGAATAACGGGAATGGCGTTTATGTCAAGTGTATTTCTTGTTGATGTTTCAAAAGTTCTTATACCTCTTTCGCATAGTATTACATTGTGGTTTCCACCGGCAAGTATATATTCAGCAGCCATAAGCCATTCTTCAATTGTCGCAGCCATTCCTCTTTTCAACATCACTGGTTTGTCAATTTTGCCAAGCTCTTTTAAAAGGGCAAAGTTTTGCATATTTCTTGCACCAACTTGAAGTATATCAGCATATTTTGCGACCAAAGGTATATCTTTTGTATCAAGGACTTCAGTTATAACAAGCAAGCCATATTCATCAGCAGCTGACCTTAAAAGTTTTAAACCTTCCTCACCAAGTCCTTGGAATGAATATGGTGAGGTTCTTGGTTTAAAAGCCCCGCCTCGCAATATTTTAGCTCCATTTTCAGCTACATGTTTTGCTATTGTAAATATCTGTTCTTCGCTTTCAACGGCACAGGGACCAGCCATAATCACGATTTCTTCAATGTTGCTACCTATTTTTACCCCATTTATGTCTATAATTGTTCCTTCGTGTTTAAAGGCACGGTTTGCTAATTTATATGGTTCTGTTATTCTATAGACCTCAGCAACGCCAGGTAGAAGCTGAATATTTCGGTGATCAAATTCTGGTTTTACGCCAATTGCACCAAGGACAGTTCTTGTAACCCCTGTAGAGCGATGGACATCAAAGCCATATTCATTTAAAATTTTTATGACATTTTGAATTTGTTCCTCGGTTGCATCAGGTTCCATAACAACTATCATGTTCTTTCACCTCCATAATTTTTTGTTTAAAAAATTACTTAAAAAAAGATAATTTGGCAATTTCTGGGAAAATGTTGGAAAGTAGCTGTAATGGTTGGAATTTATCTCAAGCCCAGTGGTTGCGCCACCACTGGGCAAAATAGCGGGCATAAAAACAAACTCGGAAGGAAATCTGATACATAATGAGGTTTGCGGTATTTAAACCTGTATCGCTTTGTCTTAATTGAACCATTTTAAATTTTCACTTCTCAGGTTTTCTTTAGTTGAAATATATAAATTTTACGCTCATTTTGCAAGGAAAAACTTTGATTTAATTTTCAATTTTGATTAAAATTTATCTGGCTTTAAAAACAAAACCCATCTTAAGCCATGTTAAGAAAAATTTACCTCGTGATCGTTTCTCTACTTATAGTCTTTGGCACCCTTTCGGTTTACCCTCAAAAAAGAGCTATAACCGTAGATGACCTCTGGGCAATGAAGAGAATTTCAAACCTTACGGTTTCGCCTGATGGTAGGTGGATAGCTTATGTTGTTACATCCTATAGCATGGAAGAGAACAAGGGTCAAAGGGACATTTATCTTGTTTCAATTGATGGGAAAGAGGTTAAACAATTAACAAAATCTGAAGGATCAAACTATTCGCCGGCTTGGTCTCCTGATGGTAAAAAACTTGCTTTTATATCAACTCGGGATGGGGAAGCCCAAGTTTATGTCATGGAACTTGAAACAGGGGCGATAAAAAAGATAACAAACATAGCACTTGGTGCTGATGGCATCGTATGGGCTCCCGATGGTAATTATATTGCTTTTGTATCTCAGGTTTATCCCGATTGTCCTGATAATGATTGCAATTTGAAAAGAGAAAAAGATAAAGAATTAAGCAAAGTAAAAGCAAAACTTTTTACAAAACTGCCATTTAGAATTTGGAATAGATGGATTGATGATAAAAGGAGTCACCTTTTCACAGTTGAGCTTAACACTGGAGAAGTTATTGATATAACGCCTGGGGATTATGATACGCCTCCGATAGATCTTGGCGGAAAAATTGATTATGCTTTTTCTCCAGATGGTAAGGAAATTTGCTTTGTCAGAAATGTTGATACCATGATCGCTATAAGTACCAATAATGACCTTTTCATCACAACACCAAAAGGGGGAAAAATAAAGAAAATCACAATAAATAAAGCGAATGATAATCAGCCAATTTATTCACCAGATGGAAAATACATTGCGTATAGAGCTCAGTTTAGAGCAGGCTTTGAATCCGATAGATATAGATTGATGCTTTATGATAGGGAAACGGGAAATATAATTAATTTAACCGAAAATTTTGATCGTTCTGTTGAAGAAGTTATTTGGTCTCCTGATGGTAAGTTTATATTCTTCACTGCAGAGGATCAAGGATATAACTCAATTTATAAGATTGAGGTTAAAACTGGGAAAATTGAACAAATAACGAGGAAAAGTTATAACACGGAAATTTCAATTACGCCTGATGGACGATTTTTGATTTTCAAGAGGGAATCAATTAACAAGCCAGCGGAGATTTATCGTCTTGATCTTACAAACTTTGAAACAATTCAGCTGACTCACCATAATGATTCGCTCATTGCGCAACTTGAGATGAATTCACTTGAAGATTTTTGGTTTTTAGGTGCTGGTGGAACGAAGGTTCATGGGTTTATCTTAAAACCGCCGTTTTTTGAACCTGGAAAGAAGTATCCAGCTGTTTTCTTAATCCATGGTGGACCTCAATCTATGTGGGCAGATAATTTCCATTATAGGTGGAATGCTCAAATGTTTGCCTCTCGTGGTTATGTTGTTGTAATGATAAATCCACGAGGTTCAACTGGCTATGGGCAAAAGTTCACGGATGAGATAAGCGGTGATTGGGGTGGCAAAGTTTTTGAAGATTTAATGAAGGGAGTTGATTATGTTGTGAAAAATTTTGATTTCATTGATAAACATAGAATTGGAGCAGCCGGGGCTTCTTATGGTGGATATATGATAAATTGGATCGCCGGACACAACGATAAGGGAATTTTCAAATGTCTTGTTTCCCATGCTGGTGTTTTTGATCTTCAAAGTATGTATGGCTCAACGGAAGAGTTATGGTTTCCGGAATGGGAATTTAAAGGAACCCCCTGGACAAATCCTGAACAATATAAAAAATGGTCGCCAAGTTATTATGTTAAGAATTTTAAAACCCCAACACTTGTAATTCATGGTCAACTTGATTATAGGGTTGATGTAAGTCAGGGTTTTATGATGTTTACAGCTTTACAAAGAATGGGGGTTCCATCAAAAATGCTTTATTTTCCGGATGAAGGGCATCATATTTTAAAACCGCAGAATGCAAAATTGTGGTGGACGACCGTTCTTGATTGGCTTGATCAATATCTGAAAAATTAATCTAAAAAGTCTCTTGAGGATTTTATTTAGAAAATTAAAAATGGCTGTGTCGCAAAGTGATAGATTAGCGACACAGCCATAACTTTTATTTAAGTCTTAATGTTAATCGTGTAAAGATTCAAGATATCTTGCTGCATCCAATGCAGCCATGCACCCAGTTCCAGCTGCTGTCACTGCTTGCCTGTATACCTTGTCCGCAACATCTCCTGCGGCAAATACCCCTGGAACGCTTGTTGCAGTTGAACCTGGCTTAGTGATTATATATCCAACTTCATCCATTTCAATTTGACCTTTAAAGATTTCAGTATTTGGTTGATGTCCAATGGCTATGAAAAGACCGTCGCACTTGTAATCTGTTGTTTCCCCTGTTAAAACATTTCTCAATTTTACACCTGTTACTTTCTTCTGGGCTACATCATAAACCTCCTCAATTACCGAGTTCCAGATGAATGTTATTTTTGGGTTTTTCATTGCTCTTTCCTGCATGATCTTTGAAGCTCTTAGTTTGTCTCTTCTGTGAACAACGGTCACCTTACTTGCATATCTTGTTAAAAATAGAGCTTCTTCCATTGCGGTATCTCCACCGCCGACAACGACGACTTCTTTATCTTTGAAGAAAAATCCATCACAAGTTGCGCAAGCCGAAACACCGTAACCACGCAGTTTCTGTTCTGATTCAAGCCCTAACCATTTTGCAGAAGCTCCAGTTGCAATTATAACGGCGTCGGCGGTGTAGAGGTCTTCGTCAGCCCAAATTTTAAATGGTCTTGTTGAAAAATCAACCTTTGTCACATCAAGCATTTCAAGTTTTGCTCCAAATTTTTCGGCTTGTTCCCTCATAAGTTGCATTAATTCAGGACCTTGAATACCTTTGGGAAATCCGGGAAAGTTTTCAACTTCGGTTGTAAGCATGAGTTGCCCGCCAGGTTGAGAACCTTCAAAAACAAGCGGTTGAAGATCAGCTCGTGCAGCATATATTGCTGCCGTTAAACCAGCAGGTCCAGAACCAATTATTATAAGTTTTCTGTGTTCAACTGGTTGCATCTTTCACTTTTTTATTTAGTTTTAAATTTTCAAGTATCTCTGAAAAGTTTTTTATTGAAATATCGGCGTAATTTATTAACTCGTTTTTATCCAATGTAGTTTCAACGCCAATTGCAAACATATCTGCGTTCTTTGCGGATATCAATCCAGCTATAGAATCCTCAAAAACGATACACTCACGGGGCTTACAACCAAGTTTTTCGCTTGCAAGTATGAAAATATCTGGAGCGGGTTTCCCATGTTTTACATCCTTTGATGTGACGACGATATCAAAAAGACCATGCAAGTTTAACTCATCAAATATCAATTTAACATTTTCATCTGGAGCTGATGTCGCAAGCCCAGTTTTTATCCCATTTTCTTTTAAAGTGAGTATAAACTCAATCACCCCATCAACAGCTCTTAACTTCCCAGCCGCTATCTCTCTGAAAATTCTATCAACTTCAACTCCTATGTTTTCAGCTTCTTCTTCCGTTATTTTGCCATCAAATAAAATTTTTGCGCTTTCCTTGCCTCTTCTTCCAAAGACAATTTTTTTGAATTCTTCATCGCTCAAATTATGCCCAAATCTCGCACACATCTCACCCCACGATTGGCGATGAAACTTAAATGTATCCGCTACCACACCATCAAGATCAAAAATTGCACATTTGAAATCAAAATTTAAAAGTTTTTGCCAGACGAGATTTTTGATTGCGTTTTTCACATTTCGCATAAAACCCAAAAATTTTGCTCTTTTCAACGGACTTAATTTGTAGAGAAATTTAAACTCATCTTCACTTAATTTTGAAAGATTGAGCAAGTCAGGATTTATATTATAATCAAACGCTTTAAACTCTAAAACATCGGTCTCTTTTTGAAACTTCAAATTCCATGGACAAACATCCTGACAGATGTCGCAACCGAAAATTAAATTACCAAATTTTTTTGAAATATCCTCTGGAAAAGACTTACCTTTATATTCAATCGTCCAGTAAGAAATACACTTAGTTGAATCAAGGACATAGGGTTCAACTATTGCGTTTGTCGGACATGCATTTATACATCTTGTGCATTTGCCACATAAATCAGCCATTGGTTCATCATATTCAAGCTCAATATCACAAATGATTTCCCCAAGAAAAAGCCAAGAACCAAATTCCTTTGTTATCAAGTTTGTATGTTTTCCGATCCACCCAAGCCCAGCTCTTGTCGCCCAAGCTTTTTCCATCACGGGTCCAGTGTCGGTGTAAATTTTCGCCTTCACATCGGGGACAAGCTCACGAATAAAGTTGAGAAGTTTTTCAAGTTTTGATTTCAAGACGATATGGTAGTCTTGTCCAAGTGCATAAATTGAAATTTTACCTTGATCAATTTTAGCTGGTGAAAATTTTTGAAAATAATTCAAAGCAACCACAATTATAGATTTTGCCTCAGGTAAAATGTTTTGTGGGTTTGTTCTCTTATCAAAATTTTTCTCCATCCATTTCATATCAGCATGATAACCTTTAGCAAGCCACTCTGATAACTTTATGCCCTCATGTTCAAGTTTTTCAACTTTTGCTATACCAATTTTTGAAAACCCGAGTTCAATCCCCTTCCGTTTTATTTTTTCTGTCAATTCATGTTTGTTCATCTTCGATCTTTATCCATATTTCATCGTTTTTGAGAAAAACTTCAAAAGTTTCCAATCTTCCTGAACCATGGATTGCTTTCCCAGTTTTTATCTCAAATGTCCATCCGTGCATCGGACAGATTATATTTTCACCTTCAACTATAGCCTCAGAACCATTTACAACTTTTGTGTGTTGATGCGGGCAAATGTTTGATAAAGCAAAGAATTTTGAATTTAAATTTATAACAGCAATTTCAAGATCATCTATTTTAAATGACCTTGCCTTTCCAGAGCGAATATCTGAAATTTTGCAAAGTTTTATCTCCCTCGCCATGTTTTGAGTAGCTTTTTTAATCAAATTTAAATTTAAGTTCTGAAAATTGAAAAATTTTAAGTAACTTTAGGAAAACCAAAGAGTGCAAGCTATGTCAGCGGGATCTGAAATTGAAATAGATTTTGAAAAACTTAGAAGTTTTCGCAGAGAAGAGAGAAACGCATTTGAGATAAGCAAATTATTGACTCAATCGCTTGATAAGTTTATCAGTTCACTTTATGATAGTTTAAACATTCGTGGATATATCGCTGTTGTTGCAACTGGGGGATATGGTCGGGTTGAGCTCTGCCCAAAATCTGATGTTGATATAATGTTTCTGGTTGAATCAAAAGATAAAAAAATTGAAAGCATCGCTGTTGAATTTTTTCAGAATTTGTGGAATTCAAAATTTAACATTGGTCACAGTTTTAGAACGATTGATGAATGTCTTGAACTTTTTGATGTGGATGTTGAATCGTGGGCATCACTGCTTGAGTCAAGGTTTGTTTGTGGAGATAGAAACTTATACGATCATTTTATCTGGAAGATAAAGGAAAAATCGCTTGGTGATAGATCGCTTAATTTTGTCAATGCGATAATTGAGGGGAACAAACTAAGACATCAAAAGTATGGGAACACAATAAAACTCCTTGAGCCAAATGTTAAGAAAAGTGCAGGTGGTTTAAGGGATCTTCATACATTGCTGTGGATTTTTAAAAGCATAGATCCCGATTTTTGGAATTTATCGGAAGATCAGTCAATGTGTAAAGGTATGATTGAATTGATGTTTGAGAAAGGTATGATTTCAGAGGAGAAATTTTACGCTGTCATTGATGCGTTTGAGTTTTTGTTGTGGACGAGGATAAAACTTCATCTTGTCACGGAAGGAATTACCGATGTCCTTGATTTTAATGTTAAGGAAAAAGTAGCATTTGAGCTTGGATATGTAGATGATGTGAATAAAAGGGGCGTTGAAATTTTCATGCGTGATTATTATCTGAAAGCGAGAGAGATTTTGATGTTAAACAAAATTTTTACGATGGGTTTTGAAGAACTTTTAAATCTCGGATTAAGTGGGGAAGTTGAAACGCTGGATAATAATTTTTCCCTTCGTGACGGAAAAAAGATAATCCTCAATACACTTAAGGAATCGCTCAATCCTGAAGAAATTTTCACCGCATTTCTATATAAATGTAAAACTGGTGCGGACTTTGATGAAAGTTTAAAGAAAACGATAATAAATAGCGTTGATAAGGTTGATTTTTCAAATGAAATTAACCTTGCGAAAATTTTCATTGAGATTTTGAATTCAAAATCTGGCGTCGCATCAACACTTGAACTGATGCACGAAGTTGGAATACTTGGGAGATATATCCCAATTTTTGATAAATTGACGGGCTTATATCAACATAATCGTTATCACTATTTTACAGTTGATGAACATACTTTAAGGGCGATTGGTAACGCAGAGAAACTTTTCTTAGATGATTCAAATCTTGGGGAGATTTTCAGAAACATCAAAAGAAGGGATGTTCTTTATCTTGGGATTTTATTTCACGATGCTGGGAAAGCTGTTAAAATTGAGGGTCATGCGGAAATTGGTGCTGAAATTGCGAGGGACTTTTTAAGTAGGATAAATTTTGATGCAGTTGAAGATGTTTGTTTTTTGGTTAGAAATCATCTTTTGATGGAGCAGGTGGCGTTTCGCAGAAACTTTTATGAGCCAGAAACATTACATTCATTTGCGTCAAACTTCAAGAGCAAAGAACAACTTGATATGCTTTACATTTTAACCTATGCAGATCTTTCCGCTGTTAATCCAGATGTATGGACGAGCTGGAAAGCGCAACTTCTTGAGGAACTTTATCTTCTCACTGAGCCAGTTGTTAAGGGCAAATTAACTCTTGAAGAAATTTATTCTTTGTTTGAGGAGAGGACAAATAGAAGAATTGCCTCAATCATTTCTTCACTTTCTGAAAAGTTAAATCGTGAGGAGATTGAAAATCATTTTGAGAATTTAATTGAAAATGATTCATATTTGGATGTTTTCACAGATGTTGAAATAGGCGAGCATATAAAAGCAATATCTGAGTCGGGGCTTCGGAAAGTTGATGTCGTTTTTTCTCACAAAGATAGATACACGGAGATAACAGTGATAACGAAGGATGCGCCGTTTGTTCTTGCAAGGATTTGTGGTGTTTTATCCGCAAATGATGCAAATATATTTGATGCGAGGATATTTACAAGAAAAGATGGCATTGTGATTGATAAGTTCAGGGTCTTTGATTATGTTTCGGGCGAAGCTCTCACCACAAAGCAATGTGAAAAAATAAAACAAGATATGGAAGATGTGTTTAATGGCTATGTCAATCTTGATGAACTTTTTGAAAGACACAGGAGAAAATGGAAAAGGAAAATTGAAAATGTGCGAAAAAATGTTAAAATCGCAGTTGAATTTGAAGATTCAAAGGATTATACGATAATTGATGTTTTCGCTCCCGATTCGCTCGGGTTTTTATATAAGGTTTCAAGGAAGATGTCGGAGATTGGGCTCAACATTTATTTTGCGAAAATTGCAACGAGAACCGATGGGATAGTTGACTCGTTTTATGTCCTTGACCTGAACGGGAACAAGATAGTGGATGATGAAACGAGAAGGAAAATAAGAAATGAAATTTTAAGTGTGATTTACGAACTTAACAATTTAAAATTAACAGAGGAATGAAATGAAACAGAAATTAATTGAGATGATAGAAGCTGAACTAACAAAGCCAAGGCAAATTACTGAACAGGTGCTGAACCACATCCTGTCGCATTACTCATATACGCTTGATCAGATTGATAAATTTTTTAATGAGGAAATCTCAAAACTTGAGGATTATGAAATAGATATCCTTTTCTCTCCGATTTTTACACCGAAAATTCAAGATAAGGCGGTGTTTTCAAAAATTCTTGATGAGGTTGATATCAGCGAGGATGAAGTTGATGAGATAATAAAAAATCTTGAGGCTAAAAATTTAAAGTCAAATTTTTATATAGTTTTGAAAAGCGGGGATAAGATTTTTGAGAAAAGATTTTCAATTCAGCTGAACAGTGTAAATTTGAGAAGATATGTTAAGCTATTGAACCTTGATTGCAAACCTTCTGGACAGCTTTCAAAGGCTTTGGAAGTTGTATTCGGAAATGAAAGTGATAATGCCAAAGCAATTTTGCGGGATAAATTCTGGAAGGAGCAATGGCGTGAGGAGTTTTTAAAAGCGTATCTCATTTATATAACTGGACATGGAAATGCATCATTTGAAAAGTTTGAATTTCTTTTGAAAATTTTAAGAGGCAATCCGACCGCATCGGATATATACGAAGTTTACGAATTGATTTCAGATGTTATTCAATGGACTGAAGTTCAAGTGAATGTATTAAAATCTGGCAAAAGACAATTCTTTAACGAGCTAATTGAACAGTTTTACAGGGAAGAAGGAAGTGATAAAAGAATTCAGAAAGAAGAAGAGTTAAGAGAGAGGGAAACGGAATTAAGATATTATTTTGAGATTAAAGATGAAATCGCTTATATAATTGAAAACATGAAAGAACTTTTGCCTGTTAATAATGCGAGGAAGTTAACAAGGGTTGATAACAAAAGGTAAAGTCGCTTATGTTTGTGCCTTCTTATGTTAAACTTTATGAGTCGGGTGAATTAGAAAGACGAGTTAAAATTCTTGAATCAATGCTTGAAAGGTGTAACATATGTCCGCATAATTGCGGTGTAAATAGATTAAATAACGAGATAGGAAGATGTTATTCAGGCTATAAACCTATTGTTTCCGCCTATGTTCCACATTTTGGGGAAGAACCACTTCTCGTTGGAGTTAATGGTGCTGGTAATATATTTTTCGGAAATTGTAACTTAAGGTGCGTGTATTGTCAAAATTATCAAATAAGTCAGAATTGGAAGGTTGAGATAAAAAATGAGGTTACATTTGAAAGGCTTGCTGAAATAATGCTTGAACTTCAAGATAAGGGATGTCATAACATTGGGCTTGTATCCCCAACTCATTTTGTTCCACAAATTGTTAAGGCAATTTACATCGCTGTTGAAAGGGGTTTAAGGTTGCCACTTGTATATAATACAAATGCGTATGATTCCGTTGAGGTTTTAAAATTGCTTGATGGGATAGTTGATATTTATTTGCCAGACATAAAGTATAGCGATGATGAGATGGCATGGAGATATTCAAAGATACCTAACTATGTTAAGTTTTCAAGGATGGCAATAAAGGAAATGTGGCGTCAAGTTGGGAGCGAGCTTATTGTTGAGGATGGTATTTTAAAACGTGGGTTGATAATAAGACATCTTATCCTGCCAAATGATATTGCGGGAAGTGAGGAATCATTAAGATGGATTGCGGAAGAACTTGGGACGGATGTGACATTAAGCATCATGGCGCAGTATTATCCGACGAATAAAGCTTTTAAATATCCGCTGATTTCACGAAGGATAATGTTTAGTGAATATGTTGCGGTGCTTAAATTTCTTGATAAATTTGGTTTTGAAAACGGGTGGGTGCAGGATTTTGAAGAGTCACCAGATTTTTACCGTCCTGATTTTGCGGATAGGGAAGAGCCATTCAAGGACAGGGTCAGGGCCAGAAGCACGACTGGTTAAGTTTTTTAGAAACCATAATTCGTATTTCGTTTGTTATATTCTTTGAAATCAGTCTAAATCTAAAATTAATTTGGAGAAAAATGGTGATGAAGATAAATCAATTGTCTTGGCTCATTGGAGGACCCCAAGGTAGCGGGGTTGATTCGGGGGCAAATATTTTTTCAAGAGCATGTGCATATGGTGGACTTTATGTTTTCGGGAAAAGGGAATATCATTCAAATATAAAAGGTGAGCACAGCAATTATGTTGTAAGGGTTGATTCAAAGTTGATAAGATCGCATCTTGATGAGATAGATTTCCTTGTCACATTTGATCCTGAAACATTGTTTAGACACATTCATAAGGTTATTCCTGGTGGTGTTATAGTTTATGATATTAATCAAAAGAACATCACAATTGATAAAATTCCAACGATTGATAAACCAGCGAGTAAAAGGATAAAAGCATTTCTTTCTTCAAATGGCGTCGGATACAGCGTTGGGGATGTTATTGAATATGCTTCAAAAAATGGAATTCTTACCTTTGGGATTCCATATATTAAGTTACTTGAAGGTCTTGCGGAAAAAGTTGGTGATCCCAGAATTGCAAGGATGGATGTTATGATAAATGTTATGGCTGTGGCAAGTTCTTTTGCTCTTCTTCAATATGAGTTTGCGTTTGTTGAAAAGGCGATAAGGTATGTGTTCAAGGCGAAGAAAAAAGTTGCTGATTTAAATGTTGAGTGTGCAAAGTATGTTTATGATTATGTTCTTGAAAATTTTGAAAGAACCAATTATAAACTTGAGCCAGTTCAAAGGGATGATGTTGAGATGATGATAATCCAGGGTTATCAGGCGTCAGCGCTTGGTAAAATTGCAGGTGGATGTAGATTTCAATCATATTATCCTATAACTCCAGCTTCTGATGAAAGCGTTTACCTTGAAGATAATGCGATTTTTGAAATTGCAGGTGAAGATGGTGAAGTTGGGAAAGGTTCAATTGTGGTTGTTCAAACTGAAGATGAGATTGCAGCTATAACGATGGCTATTGGTGCGGGGCTTGCTGGGGTAAGAGCTTCAACAGCAACATCAGGTCCTGGGTTTTCGCTTATGGCAGAGGGCTTGGGATGGGCTGGTATGAATGAAGTTCCAGTTGTCATTACGCTATACCAAAGGGGTGGTCCATCAACTGGATTGCCAACAAGAAACAGTCAGGAGGATTTGCTTTTCTCAATTCATGCGGGACATGGCGAATTTCCAAAGATTGTTTATGCATCTGGGGATATTGAGGAGATATTTTATGATGTTGCTAAAGTTTTTAATTTCGCAGAAAAATATCAGACGCCCGTTATTCATTTAATTGATAAAGCTATGGCTAATTCAATTTCAACTGTTAAGAAGTTTGACCTTTCAAAGGTAAAAATAGATAGAGGTGAGATCGTTGAATCATTCACTGATGGTGTTTACAAAAGGTTTAAATTTACCAACTCGGGTATTTCTCCAAGGGTTAAGCTTGGAACTGAAAACGCAATTTTTTGGAACACTGGCGATGAGCACGATGAACTTGGGCATATCACAGAAGATCACGAGATTAGAACGATGATGGTTGATAAGAGGATGAGAAAGCTTGAGATTGCTCTTATGGAGATTGACGATGAGGACAAAGCAATTTTTTATGGCGATGAAGAAGCTGAATATGTTGTGATAAGTTGGGGTTCAACCAAGGGAGTAATACTTGATGCGATGGAAATGCTCGCTGAGGAAGGTTATAAATTGGGATTTGTTCAAGTTAAGCTGTTACATCCTTTTCCTAAGGATAGAGTTAAAAAGCTTGTCGGCGATGCTAAAATTTTAATAGATGTTGAACATAACAAGACAGCTCAATTTGGTTCACTTGTCAGGCGTGAGCTTTTAAGGGAGATTGATTATTACATTTTGAAGTATAATGGGAGACCGATGTCTCTTAGCGAAGTTTATTTAGCATTGAAGTTAATCCTTGAAAATAAAGCAAACAAAATACAGGTATTGAACAATGGCGATTAAAATAGATGAAGTCAAAAAATTAACACTGGAAGAATATAAAACTGATGTTCACAACGACTGGTGTCCGGGTTGTGGTGATTTTGGGATTCTTCAGTCCGTGCAGATGGCTTTATTTGAGCTTAATATCCCGAGGCATAAGGCGGTTGTTTTTTCTGGGATAGGTTGTTCTGGTAAGACACCACATTATATAAATGTTTATGGAATTCATACGCTTCATGGCAGAGCTGTTCCATTTGCAATTGGTGCGAAGCTCGCAAACCCAGATTTGAATATCATCGTTGTAGGTGGAGATGGAGATGGGCTTGGGATAGGCGTTGGACATTTTGTGAGCACCGGGAGAAGAAATGTTAATTTGACGTATATCGTTTATAACAATGCTGTTTATGGTTTGACAAAAGGACAGGCTTCCCCAACTTTAAAACTTGGGGTTAAAACAAAATCGCTTCCAAAACCAAATATCAACGATGCTATAAATCCAATTGCCCTTGCGCTTGTTTCGGGTTATACTTTCATCGCAAGAGGTTATGCTTATGAGGTTAAGCATCTTAAGGAAATAATTAAAAAAGCTATACTTCACAAAGGATTGGCTTTCGTTGATGTACTGCAACCGTGTCCAACATATAACGACATTAATACTAAGGATTGGTATGCGGGAAAGGATAGAATTGATAGCATAACTGGAAAGCCTATGCCGAGAATCTATAAGCTTGAAGACACAGGTTATGATCCATATGTACATAACCCCGACGATCCGAATGAGTTGAATTTTAAATGGATTCAAGTTGTTGAAAAATCTCTTGAATGGGGTGATAAGATTCCGATAGGTATATTTTACATCAATGAACATATTTCAAGTTATGAGGAGAGAATAAGTGAGGTTATTCCTGATTATTTTTCAAATCCACCGGCATTGCAAGAGATTTCGCTGAAAGACGGCAGAACAAATGTTAAATTAGAACGTTTATTGAGCGAATTTCTAACGAAGTGAATGTAGGTTTATTACCCTCCTCCAGGTGAGGAGGGTTTTTGTTTAGAGTTTGTTTTTTTGATTTTTAATCGTTATATTTTTAGACACAAAACAAAGGAAAAATAATGTTTACAAAGTTTTAATTTGGAGGTTGAGGCGGAAAATAAGAAAGTTTATCTTGGGCGATCAGGCGGTGGATTTGGAAATTTTATAAAAAGTGCACTCGTGAGGGTGCACTTTTTTATTATAAATAAAAATTAACTAAGAGGCTGTGGAATTGAAGAAAAAACTCATTGCGCTTTACAAACTTCAGATAATTGATTTAAAGCTTGATGAGATTGCAGGAAGGCGTGGTGATTTGCCAGCAGAGATCGGATCATTGAATGAAGATATTGAAAGGGTTGAGGAGGAACTACGGCGCTCAAAGGATTCACTAAAAAATGTAATTGAGGCAATTGATAGTGTTGATTCTGATATAAGTATGTTAAAGGAGAATGTAAAAAGGTGGAAAAAGCAGTTAACCCAGGTTAGGTCAAATCGGGAATATGATACGCTTCAGAGGCAGATTGACGATGCTAACGAAAAAATTGAAGAACTTACAGAGAGAAGATCGCAACTTATCAAACAGCAGGGTGAGCTTGAAGACGCCATAAAGGATTATGAGAAAGAGTTAAAGAAGTTGCGTGATGAGCTTGAGCAGAAGCAGAAAGAGCTTGAGGAGATTGATGCTGAGATAAAAGATGAAGAGCAGAAGCTTCGTAAGATTAGAGAGAAGTTTGTAAAGGATGTTGATGCGATTCTTTTAAAGAGGTATCAAAGGGTAAAGGATTCACTTGGGACGCTTGCGGTTGTTCCGGTTAATAATGGAAATTGTGGAGGTTGTGGAGCAAAGGTGCCAGCTCAGAGAGTTGTTGAGATATGGCAGAATAACAAGATTTACACATGTGAATCTTGTGGTAGGATTTTAATTTCGGATGAAGTTTATAATGAAGCTGTTGAGAGTGTAAAGTAAAGCTGGTGTGGGTCGGGCAGTTGCCCATTTGTTCCAATGTAATCATTGGGACGAATGGGAGGAAAGTCCAAACTTCGCAGGGCAGTAAGTTCCGAGCAATCGGAAATTCCAGTGGCTATATCCGCTGGAAATGGAAAGTGCCACAGAAAACATACCGCCCCGACTTTTTAAGTCGGGGTAAGGGTGAAAAGGTGGGGTAAGAGCCCACCGTCCCGATAGCGATATCGGGAGCAAGGTAAACCCCTTACGAAGCAAGACCAAATAGGAGAGGACCTCTGTTCAGTGGTGAGCGGAGCCGAGGTTGCCCGCCTCGGTTCCGTCCCAACTGAAGTTGGGACGGAAGACTCTCGGGTGGGTCGCAAAGAGAAATAACTGCCTCTTCTCACCTTTAAGGTGAGATAGACAGAATTTGGCTTACAGACCCACACCAGTTTTAAAATTTAAATCCTTAACGTGTTAAAATTTACAAAACCTAATACAGCGGTTTAAAATTGACAAGGAAATGGAAAATAGCAGAGGTTAAAAACCCTGAACTTGTTGACAATCTTGCCAGCCAAGCTAAAATCCCAAAGCCAATTGCAAAGGTTCTTGTAGCAAGGGGAATTGATTCAGTTGAAAAAATGAACAAATTTTTCAATCCAAGCTTGGAAGAACTTTATGATCCGTTTCTAATGGAGGATATGGAAAAAGCTGTTGATAGGATTAGGAAAGCAATTTTGAATAAGGAAAGATTTTTGATCTATGGAGACTATGATGTTGATGGGACGACCGGGGCTTCTATGCTTTATCTTTTTTTAAAAGAACTTGGTGCGAATGTTGAGGTTTATATCCCAGATAGATTTAAAGAAGGTTACGGTATTTCAAGGGTTGGCATTGAAAAAGCTCATCAGAAGGGTGCAAATGTTATGATAGCTGTTGATTGTGGGATAACAGCAATAAATGAGGTGAAACTTGCACAAGAGCTTGGGATTGATGTTATAATTTGTGACCATCATGAGCCAGGCGATAAAATACCTGATGCATTTGCTGTGTTGAATCCCTTAAAGGAAACCTGTTCATATCCATTTAAGTATTTATCCGGTTGTGGTGTCGCTTTTAAACTTGTTCAAGCGCTTCAAAAGAAGCTTTCTGCTGATGTTGACCCGTTTCAATATCTTGATTATGTTGCCGTGGCTGCTGCAGCGGATGTAGTGCCACTTGTAGATGAAAATAGAATTCTTGTAAAGCATGGACTTGATCTTCTAAATTCTTCAAATCCAAGGGTTTCATTTCTTGCTTTGCTTGAGAGGGCGGGTTTAAGAGATAAAAAAATTAACACGTGGCATATCGGCTTCATTATCGGTCCTAGGATTAATGCTGTGGGTCGGCTTGGTGATGCTACAAGAGCTGTTGAGTTTTTGATAAGCAATGATTATAACTCTGCTTCTTATTGGGCTGATGAGTTACATCGTGAAAACGAGAAAAGGCAATCCCTTGATAGGGAAGCTTTTGAGGAAGCAATTGAAATTATTGAAAGAGAAGAAATCTACAAGAAAGATAAAGTTTTTGTACTATATAGCGAGAATTGGCATCAAGGTGTAATAGGGATCGTTGCTTCAAAAATAGTTGATAAATACTACAGACCTACGATACTTTTAACCTATGCCGACGGTGTCTTGAAAGGTTCGGCAAGAAGCATCCCAAATTTTGATATTTATCATGCTCTGAAAAAGTGTGAAGATACACTTTTACAATTCGGCGGACATAAACATGCAGCTGGGATGATTCTCCAACCTGAAAAACTTAAAGATTTTAAAATCGCAATTAATAAATTTGCTGATGAGGTTATGAATGATGATACTTTGACACGGGAGATATACATTGATGCAGTTGTTGATATTAATGAGATTTCGGGTATGATTTATGAGTATTGGAGGACCTTGAAAAACTTTGAACCCTATGGTCCTGGGAATCTGGAGCCAGTTTTCCTTGCAACGAATGTTCCGATTTCTGATGTTAGAATTTTTGGAAATAATCATTTAAAATTTAAAATTAAAGTGAATGGTTTAACTATTGATGCAGTCGGTTATGGGCTTGGAAATTTTTACAATGAAATAATAGGCAAAGATAGAGCAAGTATAGTCTTCACTTTTGATGAGGGAAATTGGAATGGTCAATCGGTTATACAGTTTAAAGTTAAAGATTTAAAAACTTAGGAGGTGTAATACTATGTCAGGACATTCAAAGTGGCATCAGATAAGACATAAGAAGGCTGTAATTGATGCTAAAAAAGGGAAACTTTTCACAAAGCTTATCAAAGAGATAACTGTAGCAGCAAAGCAAGGTGGTGGTAACCCTGAAACAAATCCAAGGTTGCGTTTAGCAATTCAAAATGCAAAAGCTGCTAATATGCCCTGGGAAAACATTGAAAGGGCAATTAAAAGGGGAACTGGGGAACTCCCTGGCGTGGCTTATGAAGAGGTTGTGTATGAAGGATATGGTCCAGGTGGGGTGGCACTTTACATTGAATCAACCACAGACAATAAAAATCGCACTGTTGCTGAGATCAGAAATATACTCAGTCGCCATAATGGAAGTTTGGGTGAGGCTGGTTCAGTTGCTTGGATATTTGAAAGGAAAGGCGTTATCCAAATTCCAAAAGAATATGATGAAGATACAATTCTTGCACTTATACTTGAAGCGGGAGCTGATGATTTGAAATCTTATGATACTTTCTTTGAAGTGATCACTGCACCGGAGAATCTTGAAAATGTCCGTGAAGCACTTGAAAAGAATAACGTTAAAATTGACGATGCAAAGGTTAGAATGTTACCGAAAACAACAGTTAAAGTTGAAGGGAAAGATGCTCAACTTCTCTTGAAACTTCTTGAAGCACTTGAAGATCATGATGATGTTCAAAATGTTTATTCTAACTTTGAAATTGATGATTCAGTACTTGCTGAATACAGTAAGCAAATGGGAGCTTAAAAATTTTTATAGGTGAATTTAGATGATAGTTCTTGGGGTTGACCCGGGAAGTAATATCACTGGTTACGGTGTTGTTAAAGTTGAAGAGAGAAGTGGAAAAGTTGACAGGACAAGTTTGGTTGCAATTGATTATGGCGTAATAAAGGTTAGTGAGGATGATATTTTCCCGGCAAGGTTAAAGAAGATATATGATAAAATAACCGAGATAATAAGTTTACACCATCCAACCGATCTTGCAATTGAAACAGCCTTTTATGGTAAAAATTTTCAATCGGCTTTTAAAATTGGTCATGTTCGTGGTGTTGTGATACTTTCCGCTGTGAATTCAGGTATATCGGTTTTTGAATATACGCCACGTGAGGTCAAAAAATCCGTTGTAGGAAGGGGAAATGCCACAAAAGAGCAAGTGCAATTCATGGTCAAAGCGATACTTGGTTTAAAAAGCTTTCCCGAATTTTACGATGTTTCCGATGCCCTCGCCATTGCGATATGTCACATTAATAGAACTCTCGTCCCAGAGCGGGCAAGATATAGAGATTGGAAAGCATTTTTAAAAGCACACCCGGAATTTCTATCCGCTGATTCAATGAATAAAATAAAACAAAGAAAAAAATGATATTCGCACTTGAGGGAAAAGTTGTGAGCAAAGCCCCAACAGAAGTTGTGATTGATGTTGGAGGAGTAAATTATCTTATCCATATCCCAGTTACTGTTTATGATAAAATTGGAGATGTTGGCTCAAATGCTAAGCTTTACACATATCTTGTCATCCGGGAAGAAGAGATGTCTTTATATGGTTTTTCAAGCATTGAAGAGCGAGAGTTCTTCAAATTGTTAATCTCTGTATCGGGCATAGGTCCAAGGATGGCGCAGGCGATAATGTCTGGGATGAGTGTAGATGAATTAAAAGAATCAATAGTTCGTGGGGATGTATCAACGCTTGTTTCAATTCCTGGCGTTGGAAAGAAAACCGCTGAAAGGGTTATTGTTGAACTTCGGGATAAAATCGCAAAGATTGAATTTGCAGGGAAACAGCCAGAGTTTATATCATCTGATCAAGTTGAAGTAAGAAATGAGGCTTTGCTTGCCCTTATTTCCCTTGGATTTACACGACAGGTGGCTGAAAAGGCTATTCGGCTTGCAATAAAAGAAAATGAAAGGAAGGATTTTACTGTTGAAGAACTTGTCAAGTTAGCGTTGAGACATGTAACTTCAAGATAAATTTTTGAGGCAAAATGAAAAAAATTTTTCTTCTTGTTCTTCTTGTCAACATAGTCGTCGCTGGTGATTTTGATAAATTCAGGATTAGAAATGAAATTGTTTCAGGAGTAAATTTGGAAGATACAGAAGTGAAATCGCCTGGCGTTGCATTTGGACTTTCATTAGTTGTTCCTGGACTTGGGCAGGCGTATGTGAAGAGATTTGATGTCGGCAGATATTTTCTTGCTTCTGAAATCTCATTGTGGCTTATTTACTTTGGTTTGAATGAATACGGAAAGTGGCTGAATAATGATGCTATAAATTTCGCTGTGATTCATGCGGGGATTGAACCAGCTGGAAAACCTGATGATTTCTTTGCAAATATTGAAAATTATCGTAATGTTTTTGATTACAACCTCAGAAAAGGGCGGGATAGAGATTATGATAAAATTTACGATCCAGAGAAATTTTACTGGTGGTGGGATTCAGAACAATCAAGGCAAAGATATAAAGATATGAGGATAAAGAGTCGGGCTTTTAGATATTATGCTAAATTTTCCATCATTTTTATAATATCAAACCATTTCGCTTCCGCAATTGATGCTTTAATACTTGCAAGGAGGCAGAAAAAAAATTTAAACCCCGAATTTTCTCTCATTCCCACAACTCACGGATTTAATTTTTATCTAAAGTTTGATTTTTAAGGTTTTCAAATTAAAGTTCTCACCACAGATATGGAAGCCCGGATGTTTAATGAAGGGATTGAGATAATTTACGAGGATGAGGATTTTATTGTTTTAAATAAGCCAGCAGGAGTTTTGACCATTCCCGATAGATTTTCAAAATCTTTGCCCAATCTTTATGGTATTCTAACTGAAAAATACGGCAGGATATTCGTTGTTCATCGCCTTGATAAAGAGACAAGTGGAGTTATATGTTTTGCAAAAAATGAGGAAGCACATTCGGATTTAAGCGAAAAATTTGAGGAGCATGATGTCAATAAAGTTTACCTTGCATTAATAACAGGACATTTGCGGAATAAAGAAGGAAGAATTGATATTCCTCTTTCAGAAAACCCAAAAATTCCAGGGACGATGAGGGTTGATTATGATGCAGGAAAAAGATCAATAACTGAATATAAAGTTCTTGAAGAGTTTGAAAATTACTCACTTGTTGAAGTTAGACCACTTACGGGACGGATGCATCAGATAAGGGTTCATTTCAAGGCGATAGGACATCCGCTTGCGATTGATTCAGTTTACGGGAATAAAAATGAAATTTTTTTGTCAGAAATAAAGAAAAAGTATAAAGCTAAGGAAGATGAGCCCGAGAAACCATTGATGAGTAGATTAACGCTTCATGCTTTAAAGCTTGGATTTTTTCATTTCAGGAAAAAAGAATACATTGAGTTTGAAGCAAAGTTACCGAGAGATTTTGAAAGTTTGTTGAAACAATTGAGGAAATACAGCATAAGAAATGTTAACTAAAAATAGTGCTTAACAAACGATGGTGAACAAAGAATTCACACCATGGTATTTTCAACCTGAAATAGCGAAGGTTTACGAGTCATTTTACGAGGGGAAATATAAAGATGCCGATATCCAAGAGAAAAATTTGTTAAAATTTTTAATTGACCAAATTGATGATGTGAACGAAATTCTTGAGGTTGGGTGTGGGACGGGACATTTTACAAGGTGGCTTAATTCGCTTGGTTATAATGTCGTTGGGGCTGATATTTCACCCGTGATGCTTGGTGTTGCGAAGGAATTGTGGACCGATGGTAAATTCGTAAATGCAAAAGCAGAGTTTTTGCCCTTTAAAGATAAATCTTTTGATGTTGTTTTGTATGTTGCATGTCTTGAATATATGCCTGACCTTGTAAAGGTTTTTCAGGAAGCGGAAAGGGTTGCAAGAAAAGGTATAGTTATGGGATTGATGAACAAATGGAGTTTGCCAACGATAAGGCGGATAATTCAGGTCAAACTTGGGAAAAATCCCTATTATTGCAATGCAAGATTTTATTCATTGCTGACGATAAAGCGTAAGTTAAGACAGGCGCTTGAAGGAAAAAATTATGAGTTTCTTGATTGGAGATGTGCTGTTTTCCCGAGGGTTTTTAGAGTTAGGGGGTTATTGAAAATTCCATTTGGAGGTTCTTTTCTTGGATTTGGAGTTAAGTTCAAATAAAAGGATTGCAAAAAATGGGAGTTGATTTTCCAAAATTTGGGAAGGTTGGAAAGTTATTTTTTGATAACATAATTTATCCAAAGCTTGGCTTAAAAAGGGATGAGGTTCTTGTAGGTCCGAATTATGGTTGTGACAATGCTGTGATAAAGATAAATGAGAGGCAAGTTATGATATTGACATCTGATCCGCTTTCAATTATCCCAGCGCTTGGGCTTGAGGATTCAGCATGGCTTACGGTTCATCTTCTTGCTTCGGATCTTGCAACAAGTGGAATTCCACCGATGTATGCTGTGCTTGATTTTAATCTTCCAGTGCAGATAACGAGGGAGGAATTTGAAATTTATTGGGATGCGTTTCATCGTGAATGTGAAAAGCTTGGCATAGCAATAGTTGGTGGACATACGGGCAAATTTTTTGGAATTGATTACACAATTGTTGGAGGTGGAACATTTATCTCAATTGGTGATATAGATAAATATCTTTCTTCAAACATGGCAAAGCCTGGAGATAGAATTGTGATAACGAAAGGCTCAGCAATTGCAACGACGGGGATACTTGCCCGTGTTTTTCCGGAAACAATTGAGAAAAATTTCGGATCAGATTTTTTAAAAGAGGCGCAAAGTTATTTCAAAAAATTTTCTGTTGTTGAGGATGCTTTAACAGCTGTTAAAATTGGGGTTCGTGCTGATGGGGTTTCAGCAATGCACGATGCTACCGAGGGAGGGGTTTTAGGCGGGATATATGAGATGGCAATTGCAAGTAAGTGTGGGGTTCATGTGTTCAAGGATAAAATTCCTGTCTCCGAGACAACTAAAAAAATTTGTCAATTATTTGAGATTGATCCCTATATTTCGCTCAGTGAGGGAACTTTAATAATCGCAGTTAAAGAGGAAAAAGTTTTTGACCTTTTGAAGATTCTCTCTGAAAATGGTATAGAATCAACAGAGGTTGGATATTTTGAAGAGGCTTCTTATGGTTTATGGATTGAGAATCCTGATGGGACAAGGGAATCTCTTGTTTATCCAGAGTCAGATCCATATTGGAATGCTTATATAAACGCCATCAACAAAGGATGGAGGTAGGATGAGAATAAAAGGTTTATATTTTGTTGTTGATATATCTGCTGTTGAAAGCCTTGGGTTGGAAAAATTGTGTGAAATTGTTGAAAAGGCGATAATTGGTGGTGTTAATGTGATCCAACTTTGGGCTGATAGGTTGAAGTGGGAAATTAGTTTTGAAAAACTTTTTGAATCGGCAAAGAAACTGATTGAGATAGCCCATAAATACAATATACCCGTTTTAATTGCGAATGATGTGGAATTATGTGCAAAACTTAACGCTGATGGTGTTCATCTTGATGGTTATGAAATACCCGATAAATCAGGGGATGAGATAAGAAAGATTATCGGCTTTGAAAAAATTATTGGCGTCACATGTGGGAATGACATCAAAAAAATTGAATGGGCGAAACAAAACGGGATTGATTATATTTCGTTTTGTTCCATTTTTCCGACTTCATCTGTTGATACATGTGAAATTGTGCCCATTGAGATGATAAGAAAAGCAAAGGAAATCCTTGGTGAGGAAATCCCTGTTTTTGCGTCGGGTGGAATAACAGTTGAAAATGTGGATGAAGTTTTATCTGCAGGTGCAGATGGTATTGCGGTTGTTTCGGCAATAATGAAGGCTGAAGACCCCAAAGAGGTAAGTTTGAGGTTCAGGGAAAAATTAAAGAAATTGTTTAATGAGATTTGAATAGATGGGATTAGGAGGAAAAAAATAAATTGAACCTGTGTGAAATATGGTATTTGCCAAAATAATAATAGGTGATAGTAGAAAAATGATAGAGATCGGGGATAATGAAATTGATCTTATTGTTACCTCGCCTCCTTACTGGCATATTAAAGATTATGGAGTTGAAGGGCAAATTGGATATGGGCAATCCCTTCATGAGTATCTAAAAAGCCTTTATATTGTTTGGAGAGAATGTTTTAGGGTCTTGAAGCCTGGCGCAAGATTATGCATAAACGTAGGGGATCAATTTTTAAGAAGCATAGTTTATGGGCGCTATAAGGTAGCACCATTGCATTCTGAGTTAATTGTTCAATGTGAAAAAATTGGATTTGATTATATGGGATCTATCATTTGGCAGAAGAAAACCACCATGAACACAACAGGTGGTGCTAATGTTATGGGCTCATATCCCTATCCACCAAATGGACTTGTAGAGATAGATTATGAATTTATTTTAATTTTCAAGAAGCCTGGTAAAAAAGTTGTTCCGTCAAAAGAAATAAAAGAAAAATCTAAATTAACAAAAGAAGAGTGGAAAGAATATTTTTCTGGACACTGGAATTTCCCGGGGGAGAGACAAATAGATCATGAAGCTATGTTTCCTGAAGAATTGCCAAAAAGGTTAATTAAAATGTTCAGTTTTGTTGGTGATGTAGTCTTGGATCCATTTTTAGGGAGTGGGACAACGATTAAAGCTGCTCTAAATTTGGAAAGGAATTCAATCGGATACGAGATAAATGAAAAATTTTTACCCGTGATCAAGAAAAAAATTGGTTTAACGCAGGGCGAATTACGCGATAAGGTAGAGTTGGTAAAAAGAGATAAAGATATAAAAATAGAAAATGTTGTGGATTATATCCCAAACATAAAAGATGCAAAGCCCCAGATCAACTCGGAGTTGTTTAGGTTTAAGCGTGAAAGGTTATACAGAGTTAGAAAAGTTTTAGACGAATGCACAATAGAATTAGATACAGGTTTGATAGTAAAATTATTAGGTATAAAGGTTATTAAAAAAAGCGAAGCAAAAATCTATTTGGAAAAATTCGTGAAAGGGAAGCAGATATTTCTTAAATTTGATCCATCCTATAAACCTGAGAAAGATGTTGTTCCTGCTTATGTGTTTTTGAAAAATAAAATCTTCATTAACAAAGAAATGCTCAAGCAAGGAATCGCTGATGTACAAGAAGGAGATTTTCTTTATAAAAATCATTTTGTAAAAATCAAAGTATTAGGTGAAAAAAATGGCTAAAGAATGGATATTGAATATAGCAAACAGCAGATGGGGACTTACTAAGCAAAATAGAGTTGGTCCAGTAGCTGCTTGGATAAGAGAATGCAGTCCAAAAGAAATTTCCGAGTGGGAAAATTTCTACTTACGGAAATTAAAAGATTTCTTGAAGAATAAAGGAATAAATTTACAGCCAGCGGAATATTTGGAAGGTTTAGGAAAAACGCTTTATACAAAAATAACCGAGGTTCTAATGTCTGAGATAAATGAAGTGACGGAGGAAGAATGTATAGGATATATAAAAAATCTCGTTATTAATAGAACATTTGAAGGCTATATAACTGAAAAAGAAACGATTTATGGACAATTACAAGAGATTTTGAATGTAAAAATAGAGCCGGCACCAGACAAATGGGACAGACTTTATAATGTGGATTTTTTTATAAAAGTAAATGACAAGTATATTGGTTTACAAATAAAACCTGTTACCTTTGAACATGCTCCGGAATTTGCTACGAAATGGCGAGAAGCGTATAAAATTTCTCACGAAAAGTTTACAAAGAAATTTGGAGGAAAAGTTTTTATTATATTATCTGCAAGAGAAGGTAAGAAGAAATTTATACTTAACGCTGAAATTATTGATGAAATAAAAGAGGAGATAAATAGACTTAAGAAAAATTAGTTTATGATTTTCTAATGCGAAAAGTTTATTGTGAAGTTACAGGTAAAGAGTTATCTCTTCCAGATAGATGTGAGAGAATAGTTAGTTTTAGTCCCGCTGTAACTGAGGCACTTTTTGAGATGGGGCTTGGGGAATTTGTTGTGGGAGTTAGCGTTTATTGTGTAAGACCTCAATCTGCGAGAAAAAAAGTTATAGTTGGAAGTTATAACACTTTCAATGAGGAAAAATTAAAAAAGTTGAACCCTGACATAATTTTCACAACAACGGGGTATCAACTTGAACTTGTTAGAAAGCTTGACGAAAAATTTCAAGTTTATCCAGTTCGTTTGCCACCGAGCGTTTCGGAAATAATTTCAACAAGCTATGAAGTTGGGGTTGTCGCTGGATATTTTTCAAATGCAAGAGAACTTGAAAGAAGATTGCTTATTGAACTCAATAATTTAGTTTCAAACTGTAAAAAGTTTGAGATAAAACCGAAAGTTTATATTGAAATTGATCTTGGTGGTCCTGTAACATTTGGAGCGTATAGTTATATCACAGATGCGATTGAGTTATTAGGTGGTGTGAATATTTTCGGGGGACATCCTGCTGAATGGCTTCCCCCAGATGATGAGAAGGTTAAATTTTTGAACCCTGATATTATTTTTTACGAGCCCAAAATGTTTTCAAAAAACAGGGATAAGATAAAAATTGTAAATTTTCTTCGGGACAGATTCGGGGAGATAAAGGCAATAAAAGACGAAAAAGTTTTTATAACACCTGGAATTTACGATTTCATAGCACATCACGGACCAAGTTTTATAACTGAAGTTATGCCCTGGATAAAAAGAATTATTTGGGACTCAGTAAATTAACTTGCTCTCCATCTTCTAAAATTAGAAAGGGTAAATCAAAGGTAGTAGTTAAACTAAAAATAAGTTAAGTTCTTTTCTCAAAAATTTACCCGTGTAAGAGCGTGGGTTTTGACTTATCTCTTCTGGCGTTCCTTCTGCAACTATATAACCACCTTCATCCCCACCCTCTGGTCCAAGATCAATTATCCAGTCGGCAACTTTTATGACATCAAGATTATGTTCTATAACGATTACGGTATTTCCTCTATCAACAAGCTTGTTTAAAACATCAAGCAACATTTTTATATCCTCAAAATGAAGACCAGTTGTTGGTTCGTCAAGTATATATAGAGTTTTACCTGTTGCTACCTTTGAGAGTTCTGTTGCAAGTTTAACTCTTTGAGCCTCTCCGCCGGATAAAGTTGGTGCAGGTTGACCAAGCTTTATGTAACCAAGTCCAACATCGTAAAGAGTTTGGAGTTTTCGTTTTATGTTTGGAATGTCCCTGAAAAATTCAAGTGCTTCTGAAACGGTCATGTTTAAAACATCACTTATTGACTTACCTTTATATCTAACTTCAAGTGTTTCTTTATTATATCTTTTACCTTTACACGCATCGCAAGTGACGAATACATCGGGCAAAAAGTGCATTTCTATTTTTTTAACCCCTGAGCCTTCGCATGCCTCGCATCTTCCACCTTTGACATTAAAACTGAATCTTCCCGGTTTATATCCGCGGAGACGGGATTCGGGAAGCTGTGAAAAGAGTTCCCTTATAAAAGTGAAAACGCCTGTGTAAGTTGCCGGGTTTGAACGTGGTGTTCTCCCTATAGGTGATTGGTCAATTTCAATTACTTTATCAATATTCTCAATCCCTTCAATTGATTTATAAGGCAAGGGTTCTTCAGCCGAGTTATAAAAATGCTTTGCTAATATCCTGTAAAGTGTTTCAACTATTAAGGTTGATTTTCCAGAACCGCTTACACCAGTTACACATATAAATTTGCCAAGGGGAAACTTAACATCAATGTTTTTAAGGTTATTTCCATTTGCTCCTTTTAAAATTAGATACTTTCCATTTCCTGGTCTTCGTCTTTTGGGTATTTCAATTTTTTTATATCCCTTCAAATATTGGGCAGTTAATGAGTTATTATTAAGTTCATAAGGTTTTCCAACAGCGACAACATATCCGCCTTGTTCTCCGGCGCCGGGACCAAGGTCAATTACAAAATCCGCATTTTCAATTGTTTCGCGATCGTGTTCAACAACTATGACCGTGTTCCCGAGGTCTCTTAAATTTTTCAATGAATGAATTAGCTTTAAATTGTCTCTTTGATGCAAACCAATGCTTGGTTCGTCAAGAACATATAAAACGCCAGAGAGTTGGGAGCCAATTTGAGTTGCAAGACGAATTCTTTGTGATTCACCACCTGATAGGGTTTTCGCAGGTCTATCAAGCGTTAAATAATCAAGCCCAACATCAAGAAGAAATTTCAATCTTGATTTGATCTCTTTGAGAATTTGACTTGCGATTAAAAGTTCTCTATCTGTCAAATTCAAGTTTTCAAAAAACTCATATGCTGATTTTATTGACATTGAAACTATTTCATCAATTCCAATTTTTTCTCCTGTTTTTGCATCAATGAGTTTAACCGCGAGGGATGATTTTTTTAATCTTTTACCTCCGCATGTTTTGCAAGGTTGGGCGCTCATAAATTTCTCAACCCACTCGCGTACCCCGTCAGATGTTGTATTGTTGTAGAGTTGCTTTAGGTAATTTATTATACCGTCAAACTTGTGCGTGTAAGTTGCTACATAGCCATCTGAATATGTATATCTTACTGGGAACCTCTCATCACCAGCGCCGTAGAGGAGTATGTTAATTTGTTCTTTTGAGAGTTTTTTAAAGGGTTTGTTAAGATCAATATCGTATTTTCTTGCGACTGCTTTTAATAGAGACCATTCCCAATTGTCTCTTTCCTTGCCGTATGGTGATAGAGCTCCTTCGGAGATTGAAAGGGATGGATCTGGAATTATAAGTTTTAAGTCAAATTCCATCTTCTCACCAAGCCCGTCACAATCTGGGCAGGCACCATAAGGGGAATTGAAAGAAAACGAATTTGGTGAGAGTTCTTCATAGCTTATTCCGCAATCTATGCAAGCAAGGTGTTTGCTGAAAAATAAATCTTCTTCACCATTATTGACAATTACTGAATCGTTTCCATATTCAAGCGCAAGTTCAACTGATTCATAAATTCTTCTTTTTGATTCTTTTGATACAGTGAGCCTATCAATCAAAACCTCAATGTTGTGGATTTTGTATCTATCAACTTGCATCCCAGGGGTTATTTCTCTGATTTTGCCATCAACTCTTACGCGAAGGAAACCATCCTTTAGAATTTTTTCAAAAAGTTCACGATAATGTCCTTTTCTTCCGCGAACAATTGGGGCAAAAATTTCAATTTTTGTTCCTTCGCCAAGTTTAAATATACTTTCAACAATTTGGTCAGTTGATTGTTTCTGGACACGCTTTCCGCAGTTATAACAAAATTGAACTCCAACCCTTGCGAACAGGAGTCTAAGGTAGTCATAGATTTCGGTCACGGTTCCAACAGTTGAACGAGGATTATGGCTTACGGATTTTTGGTCAATTGAAATGGCAGGGCTTAATCCATCAATCAAATCCACATCTGGCTTTTCCATTATGTCAAGAAATTGCCTTGCATAGACGGATAAGGATTCAACATATCTTCTTTGTCCTTCTGCGTATATTGTGTCAAAAGCAAGTGAAGATTTGCCAGATCCAGAAACCCCTGTTATAACGATGAATTTATTTCTCGGTATGTCAAGGTTTATATTTTTTAAATTGTGCTGTCTTGCTCCACGAATTATTATTTTATCAAGCATTTTGGCTTTTTACATCTTCAAATTTTTTTCTGTGCCTTCAGTATGAAGTCAATTATCTCTCTTACTGCTCCATTTCCACCCGATGCAGAGGCGACATAATCAACGATCCTTTTAACCTCATTTCTTGCATTTGAAGGTGCTGCGCTGAAGCCGACAATTTTCAAAAGCGGAATATCAAGTATATCGTCACCAATATAACAGAATTGTTCGGGTCTAAGATCATATTTTGAAGCAAGCATTTCAAAAGGTTTAACTTTGTCAATTGCATTTTGAATAAGATCTGTTATTCCAAGTTCATTTGCTCTTTTTTTGATTATATCTGATTCCCTACCTGTTATGATTCCAACTTTTAAACCAAGTTCAATTGCTCGCACGATCCCGAATCCATCTTGTGCGTTAAAAATTTTTATCTCACCGCAGTTTGACGAATAAATTATGCTTCCATCTGTTAAGACACCATCAACATCAAGTAAGATCATTTTAACTTTTTTAGCTTTTTCAATAGCGTCTTTTCGTATTTTCATTTTGGCACGCTCATTTGTTCAAACTTTTTTACGAGTTCATCAATTTGTTTCACTTGATATAGCAAATCGTAAAGAAAGTCAAGCTTTAACTGACTTGCGGAGTCGCTCAAGGCTTTTAGCGGTTCGGGGTGTGTTTCAAGGAAAATTGCGTCAACTCCAACCGCTACAGCAGCCCTTGCGATGTGAAAGATAAATTCAGGTTTTCCTCCCGATTTTTCACCGATGCTGGGTAATTGAAGTGAATGAGTTGCATCTATTACTACTGGATAACCGGTTGCTCGCATAATTGGGAGGGAACGCATATCAACGACAAGATTGTGATAGCCAAATGTTGTGCCCCGTTCTGTTAGCAAAATTTTATCATTCCCAGTTGATGCAACTTTTTCAGCTGCATATTTCATATCTTCCGGGGCCATGAATTGACCTTTTTTAATGTTGACTGCCTTTCCTGTTTTTCCAGCAGCTATTAAAAGTTCTGTTTGTCTACATAGAAAAGCAGGTATTTGAAGTACATCAACATATTCAGCAGCCATTTCAGCTTCAGGTTCTGAATGAATGTCGGTAAGAACAGGGACGTTAAGTTCCTTTTTTATCTGTGCAAGTATTTCAAGGGCGATCTTCTCACCGATGGTTGAAAAGCCCTTTAGGCTTGTTCTATTTGCTTTTTTATAGCTTGACTTGAAGATAAATGGCATTCCAAGTTCAGAAGTTATCTCTTTTGCTCGTTTAGCTGTTTCATAAGTTATCTCATAATTTTCAACAACGCAAGGTCCAGCTATTACAACAATTGGATTGCCTCCACCGATTTTTATATTTCCAACTTCAACTATTTTCGTCATAATTTTTGCCACGTTTTTTATCAAAATTAAAAAAGGCGTCTTTTAAATCAAAATGGAATGAGGGGAGATCAAAGTTGGGGAAATTCCTCAATCAAAGTCCATTTCCGAAATTGCATTGATAATTATTTCTGCGGTTGAAAGATTTGTTGCAAGTGGAACATTATAAACATCACAAACCCTCATCAAAGTTTTAATATCTGGATCATGTGGATGTGGTTCAAGCGGGTCGTGAAGAAATATAACCACATCACACTTTCCCTTGACCACGAGCGCAGCAATTTCAACATCACCCCCATATGGACCTGAATGGTAAGCTTTGACTTTTAAACCTGTTTTTTCTTTTACAAGTTTAGCTGTTGTTCCTGTTCCAATAAGATTAAATTTTTCAAGTTTTTTCCTGTTTTGCGTTGCGAATGCAACCATGTCAGCTTTTTTTCTATCATGAGCTATAAGGGCTATCGTTTTGCGTTTCATTTGTTTGTTTATCTTTCTTTTTTAGAAAAATAAACCAAACTGGTGATTCCGCCAATGTTGCTATGACAATGGTCAATGTATCATGAATTGCTTTTAATTTTGATGTGAGTTGTTTCCCGATGAAAAAAATTTGAGCTATGAAACCACCAATTTGTAATGAAACAAAAAAAAGCACAAGTAGAAAAAGCAAAATGAGGAAAGTTGATTTAATTCCATGCTTTTTGTTTTGCCTGTATCCTAGCACTGAAAAAACAGCAATATGAGCGATGTAAAAAATTACATTTACAAGACCGAGAATCTCTTCAGTTTTCAAGTTTTTTTAATTTTTTGTTTAACTTCGTTCGGGTAGAATGACATCGTCTATGCCATTTAACCCAATTGGGCTCAGCGTTAAAAAAGGCTCACCGTATTTTCTTCCTATCATTTCGCCAAAAAAACGAGCTCTGGCTATTAGATATTCTTTAAAATCTGGGGTACTTAACAGTGTCTCTTTATCGTTAAATTTTACAGACGGATTAAAAAATTGGGATTTATAGCATTCAATAACTTTAATCTTTTTATCAAACACATCGGATATATCTATGATGAGGTTCGGGGTAAACTGCTGATAGAAATATTGGACATAAAAGAAAATTTTTTTGGGGCGAAACGGTTCTTGAGATTTACCATTGAGTTTTGTCTTCAACTTGGCAAGCCCGGAAAGATACCAAGCCTCGCGGACAAGTTTGCTTGTATTTTCGTGGTCTGGATGTCTTTCAACCCAATAGGGGGCAAAAATTATATCGGGTTTATACTTTCTAATGATTTTTATCAACTCAATTTTATTTTTTTGTGTGACCTCTATCCCTCCGTCGGGTAATTCAAGGTTTTCTCGCACTTTCACCCCCATGAGCGATGCGGCTTCTTTCGCCTCTTCTTCCCTTATTTTCTCATTGCCTCGTGTTCCAAGTTCACCACGGGTAAGATCAAGTATTCCTACTGGATAACCCTTATGAGTTAGCTTTATTATTGTCCCGCTACAACTTAATTCTATATCATCTGGATGAGCTGCTATCGCAAGGGCATATAACTTCATAGTCAAAATTTTCGCTTGTTTAGTTAAGAGAAAATTTTAAAGAAATTCTGTGAGTATTCCCAAGCTCGGAGTTAAACTTTGCAAATGAATAATCAACATCAAGGCGATTTAATTTTAATCCAGCTCCAAGGGTTAATTCTTTATTTTCGGTAAAACCAGATCTTATGGAAATTTTTTCTTTAAATGTATATTCACCGCCTAAATTTAAGTCTAAACTCACGAAGTCAGTCCCAAGCATAGAAGTTTTATTTCTTCCCTCAAATCTCGTTATCAAATCAACAGATGGTATAAATTTCCCCCATAAAATTTCAAATTCTCGGCTTATCCCGGCAATAATTGAAGGGGTCACTAATTCATTTCTTCCTGTATCCCAAGCGATAAGGGTTGAGGTTGCGTCTTTTAGAATTGCTCCAATTGTGAATCTTGAAAATTTATATTTTATCCCAATGTCAAATCCAATTCCAATTCCCGAATTTTCCCCAATTTTTCTGTAAATAAACTTTACATTTCCACCAAATGAAAATTTTTCATTAATGCTTCTCGCAAACGATGTTATCATGATCCAGTCAGAGGATGAGATGAAAGAAATTTTCTCAGGGTCAAGTCTATCTATATCTGGGTCAAAAATTCCGTTTCCATTATTATCAAGGAATGCGTTATTTGTATATGGGATATCATCAACACCGACGCGGATAATAGAGAAGGCAAAGGAGAAAAGGCTCACGGGTTTTAACGCAAGCCCGATGTAATCGTAGTTCACAATTCCAGCGAATCTTTCATCGTGCATCAAAATTAGATGTGTATTTGATAATTCAGCAAGACCTGCGGGATTCCAATATCCAGCTGTTACATCGTTTGCCACGCTTGTGAAAGCCCCTCCCATTCCAAGCGCTCTTGCGCCAACCCCAATTGATAAAAATTCCCCGGCATATTTTGCAAATTTAAAATTGTTTGGAAATGCTGGAGAAATAAGAAAAACTAAAACAATTGGAGCTAAACTAATCAATCGGTCTTGCACCAAGGTTTTCAATAAGCGCTTTAACAAACGGGGATTCATTTATGAGTTTTTTTAATTTTAAATCGGGGCTGTATTGAAAAATTTCTTCTTTCAATTTTTCAACATCACATATTGAAGTGTCTATTTCAATATCAATGTTGCAGATCTCCTTGAGCTTGGCTTTCAAAAAAGGTCTATTTTTCTTTATCCAATCAAGATGTAAATCATTAGCGGTTCCAATATTGAGTTTGTTCCCTTTTATTTCAAGTGGATATGATAATCTAAGAGCGGTGGATAAGTTTAAGTTATAGTTCTGTGCCTTATTTACAATTTCATCCCATCTTTCACGGACGAGATTCAAAATTTTTTCGGGGTTGTCAATTTTTTGTTCTGAGTCTTGATGTGGTTTTATTTCATATTTTGCAAAAGGATCTTTGAATAAGGCGTTAATTTTTTCAATATCATCATGTTGAAGCGATGATGCTTCGGATTTTGATGAAGGTTTGGGTTTAGTGCTTTTTTCAGTTATGATGGTTGAGTTTTCAGTTTCATTTCCCCCTTTTGGGGGATGATTAAAATTTTCGGTGTCAACACCTCCTGATGAATTAAGAGATTTTTCAATTTTTTCAAGCTTTGAGAGCAATTCTTGAATTTTTATCGTGCTGTCAAGCGATGCAAGTTGTGTTATGACCATTTCAAGTTTTAATCTTGGCTGTGGTGCCCACTTTATTGAGATTTCGGCATCATTGACGATTTTCAACATCCTTATGATGTCTGATTCGTTGAAATTTTTCGCTTCATTTATATAGCGAGTTTTGTAATATTCCGTTGCTTCAATTAGCTCTGCTGATTTTGTCGTTATGGCGACAAGTAAATTTCTCAAATGTTCAGATAGACCGCTCAAAAAATCTTGAAAATCATAACCGAGTTTGACTATCTCATCAACGATTTCAAGCCCTGCTTTTATGTTTTTTTCTTTAACTACATCTGTGACTCTGAAGAAAATCTCTTGATCAATTATGTTAAGTGCTTTAATCACATCATCAAATTTTATCTTTTCACCGCAGAATGAAACAATTTGATCAAAGATACTCATCGCATCTCGTAGTGAGCCGTTAGCTTTTTTAGCTATCGTGAAGAGAGAATCATCATCAATTTGAATTTTATCCTGTTGTGCTATTAGTTTCAATCTTTCAATAATCTTTTGTATTTCAATCCTTCTAAAGTCAAACCTTTGGCATCTTGATAAGATAGTTGATGGGACTCTATGTGGTTCAGTCGTTGCGAAAATAAATAATATATGTGGGGGTGGTTCTTCAAGTGTTTTCAGCAGGGCATTGAAAGCTTCTTTCGTGAGCATGTGAACTTCGTCAATGATATAAACTTTATACTTTGCCTTGGTCGGTGTGTATCTTACGGATTCTCTCAAGTCTCTGACCTCGTCAATTCCTCTGTTTGAGGCGCCGTCAATTTCAAGGACATCAATGCTTCTTCCGTTTGAAATCTCAACACACATCTCACATTCATTACATGGTTCGTAGTTTTGAGGATTCAGGCAATTTATTGCTTTAGCGAGGATTCTTGCAACCGTTGTTTTCCCAACGCCCCGTGGTCCAGCAAAGATATAAGCATGGGCAACCCTTCCAAGTCTGAGCGAGTTTAAAAGCGTTGCGGTTACATGTTCCTGACCCACAACCTCACTAAATCTTGAAGGTCGCCATTTCCTTGCGGTCACAAGATAGCTCATGATTTGACTTCCTTTATTTATTTTGAAGGCAATTTAATAAAAATTAAAAAAATGAGCAATTTTGGGGTTGGAATTTGATTTTTTTCTCGTTTATGTTAAATTAACAATGGATTGAAAATAAAATAGGGGCTTATGAAATGAAAGCCGTTTTGACATTTGTGCTTTTTTCATTTTTCTCGCAATTTTTATTTTCACAAGAAATTTTGTTAAGATTTCAACCTGGAAAAGGGGAAAATTTCGTCTATTCACTTTTAAGTGAAGGAACTATGACGCAATCAGTGATGGGAATGGAGCAAGTTGTAAATTCAAAAACTGAGGTGAGATATTCATATTTCATCCAAAATGTTTCAAAAGATGGTGAAGTTGAAATTTTAATTTCGGTTGACACAATCAAAACAAATGTCAAGAGCCAAAATCCACCACTTGATACAACTTTCGTTATCCCTTCTGGATTTAAGTTTAAGCAGGTTCTTAATAAGTTCGGGAAGGGAATAAGTTTTGAAATTCTTGAAATGAAAGAATTACCATTGCCCGGTGGCGCTGACAGGAGGATTGATAGGCGCTCTTATTTGCATAATATTGTTTTTCCGGAGGGTAAAATAAAGCCCGGGGATAGTTGGGATTTCTCAAGTATTGATACGACTTCTGGAAGAGAGGGAACAACAGTTGTGAAAACGAAGGGTAAATACACCTATGACGGGATTGAAACTGTGAATCAGATAAAGTGTGCAAGGTTAAAATTGGACGCAAACTTTTCAATATCAGGGCAGGGAACAATACAAGGGATGAATTATGGGCTTGAGGGGGAAGGAAAAATTGTTGGTGCACATTGGGTTGACCTTGAAACTGGTCTCGTTGTTCGTTCTGACACAAATACCGAAATTGAAATGGCAATCGGGATAACTGGGCAATATGAAATGACCATGCCGATGAGCCAAAAGATGAAAACTGTTGTTAACTTGATAAGGTGATTTTTTAAATTTCGTTCAGAATACGCCTTGCAAGCCGAACATTGTCGGTTATTATCCCATCAACTCCGATATCTATCATTTTTCTTATGTCATCGGGTTTGTTTACGGTGTAAACAATAATTTTGAATCCAGCGTCGTGTATTTTTTTTACGAGTTTTGGAGTTGTGAATTTAAAATTATGTATCAATGCAATGGCACCAAGCTTTTCAAGTGTTTTAGCTGGGTTAAAATAAACTGGGTAATGATATAAGAAAGCGGTTGGTAATTCATCTGTTAATTTTTTTATTTTTTTCAAAATTCGTGGGTCAAACGAGCTAATTAAAACTTTTTTATCATATTCGTTCTCAAAAACAACGGCAAGAACTCTTTCGGTGAGTTTATCTTTTTCGGTTGAACTTTTTATTTCAATGTTAATTGGTATCTTCCCATTTACAAATTTTAAAACTTCTTCAAGCGTAGGTATTTTTTCGCCTTTATATTTTGGGTGAAACCAGCTTCCTGCATCAAGATCTCTTAAGAGCCATAGATAAAAATTTTTCACTTTTCCAGTTCCATTTGTCGTTCTATCAACTTTTGCGTCGTGGATTACAACAGGTGTTCCGTCTTTTGTGAGGCGAACATCAAGTTCAATCATATCTGCTTTTGAACGAATTGCATATTTGAAAGCGGAGATGGTATTTTCCGGGGCAATCGCGGAAAATCCACGATGAGCAATTAAAAGAGGGGAGCTTGATTTGAAAAAACTTTCAAAAATTTCCATCGTTTTCATTTCAAGACCTCAAGAAAAATTGTTTTCAGGTATAAAGTTTCTGGCATTTGAAGGATCCACGGATGATCTCCAGGTTGAAATGTTATATCAATTACTCTTAATCTTTTCCCAGCGTCGTTGCTTGCAAATCGTATTGCCTCTTGAAGTATATCAAGTGAAATGTGATAAGCACAGGATGAAACCATGATTTTTCCGCCCGTTTCAAGCATTTTAAGAGCGTTTAAAATTAATTTGTGAAAAGCCCATTTGACGCTTTCCGCACCCTTTTTAGTTTTTGTCATCGCTGGTGGGTCAATGATAATGAAGTTAAATTTTTCTCCGGAGTTTGCCATTGATTCTATTGTTTCAAAGGCATCAGCTGTTAAAAAAGTTACTTTATCGCTCAATTTATTTATCTTTGCATTTTCCCTTGCAAGATCAGTTGCGCTTCTATCCGAATCAACGCCGATCACGGTCGCACCTGCACTTGCGCAATAAATGCTGAAAGCACCGGAATAGCAAAATAGGTCAAGAACTCTATCACCTTTTTTTATCATCTCACTAACTTTTTTCCTGTTATCCCGCTGATCAAGATAAAAACCTGTTTTCTGTCCATGATGTAAATCAACGATGAATTTCAATCTGTTCTCTTCAATTTCAACATATCTTGGAACATGTCCGTAGAGTTCGCCAGAAGTAGTCTCAAGCCCCTCTTCTTTTCTTGATTCCATATCGCTTCGTTCGTAGATTCCAGAGACTTTCAAAATATCTGTCAATATCGTGACTATTTCATGTTTGAAATTTTCTATTCCAGCTGTTCTTGTTTGAAGGGCGAGGTAATTATCAAACTTATCAACGATAAGCCCGGGAATTTCATCAGCTTCTGCGTGGATTAAGCGAAGTGCGTTTGATTTTATTTTTAACCTTTTTCTTCGTTCAATCGCTTCTTTTATCCTTTTTTTGAAGAAGTTCGCATTTATTTTTTCGTCATCCCGTGTGAGAATTCGTGCAATGATGTGAGATTTCGGGTTGAAAAATGCTTTTCCAAGGAATTCACCATTTGAACTTTTCACATCAATTATTTGAACAGGTTCGTTTTTAAGCTCTTCAAAATTTTCAATCTCGTCTTTAAAAATCCAGAGGTAAAAATTTTTGATTTTTTTCTCTTTTCCTTTTTTTAGTCTTATTTCCATTTTTTTCAAATTTGATTTTTCAGGGTTGATTTAATATATTTGTATTTGAAATTTCGGGGCGTAGCGCAGATGGTTAGCGCGCTTGCCTTGGGAGCAAGAGGTCCCCGGTTCGAGTCCGGGCGCCCCGACTAAATATAACTTTTATCAATTTCAAGGGAAAGATATTCACTTGGTGATTTCCTGGTCTTTTCAAAAGCCAATGGGTTATTTTAAAACACATCAATTTTATTTGATTTTTTTAAATTTTATATACTAATGATTGCACCTGTAAAGTTATTACAAAAAATTATGAATATCAAAAAAGTATAGAAAATATCAGACGAAGCAAGACATATCTCAAGGCAAATCGTCTAAACTTACAGGTATTACCTCGCGTAAATCATTATGGCAAGTTTATAGGTGAGAAAAAATTGTGTTTTCCTGACCTTATTAAGGCTCATATTTTAGAAGGTAGAATGATATAAGGAAAATCAAAGACAAGATGAGATTTTATTGAACAGAACATTGACGCCAGGTAAAATCAGATGATTTTTAGCGTTAAAAGTTTTTACAAAATAATAAAGAATTAATAGAACAAGTGGTTATGAAAACTAAAAATATTGTACAATTGCCACTGGAAAATTTAGAAGCGCCTCCGCACACTTATGAGGCAGTCATATTAAATAAGGAAAAGTTTATTAAAATTTTGACTGAAATTGTTAATATGGATGAGATAAATTCTATAAAAAATAGAATCGTTATCTTAAAAGCCATTTTATCTAATTATATGAAAGACCAAGAAGGTATATTAAATATTCACGCTAATGGAGATACCGTTTCATTACGGCGAAACATTCTTATTGCTGAATTAGACAAGATTGTAAATGCTCAGACGAAAGAAAGGGCAAATTATTATTTAAAAAGATTAATAAAAGGAATCCAGGAGGTCAAAACTAATAAAATTAACGATATAAATCTTTTGAGATGGAAAGAGTATGACGATATTATAACAGATAGTCTTTGGATATTTGATAAAAGAGACACATCAGGAGCACATCTTGGTTGGTATTGGGGAAATTTCATTCCTCAAATTCCCCGTCAAATGATGTTGAGATACACTAAGAAAGGCGACTGGGTATTAGATACATTTCTTGGTAGTGGAACAACTTTAATTGAGTGCCGAAGATTAGGAAGAAATGGAATAGGAATAGAGTTAAATCCAGAAGTTGCGGAAAAAGCAAAAGAATTGATTGAAAAGGAGCCAAATAATAATAATGTTGTTAGTGAAGTGGTTGTGGGTGATAGTATGGTGATAGATTTGAAATCAATTTTGGATAAATATAAGATTAACCAGGTCCAACTTCTTATTATGCATCCACCTTATCATGATATTATTAAGTTTTCAAAAAACAAAAATGACCTTTCAAATGCAAAAAATATTGAAGAATTTTTAGGAATGTTTGGAAAGGTGGTAGATAATGCTACTCCATACTTAGAAAGGGGAAGATATTTGGTTTTAGTGATTGGGGATAAATATTCCAAAGGTGAATGGATACCATTGGGTTTCTATTGTATGCAAGAAGTTTTGAAAAGAAATTACTTGTTGAAAAGTATAATCGTTAAAAATTTTGAGGAAACGAGAGGAAAAAGGAATCAAAAGGAACTGTGGAGATATAGAGCATTGGTTGGTGGTTTTTATGTGTTTAAACATGAGTATATAATGCTATTCAAAAAGAAGTAGAATATGAAAACGCATGTCTTCATAGTAAATGACGGTACTTTTCCAAGCCATTTAAAGTACTTATTTGCCGGTACTGGTGCACAAGACAAAGATGAAAACATTTCTTTATTAGCTGATATAAAAAGAGTAAGACCAGGGGATTTCGTTCTTTTTTATATTGAGGCTACAACGCGAGTAAAAGGTGGATTTTACGGGATTTTTAAAATTGCTGACCAAAGCCCTTTAGTATTTCATACACCTGGACAAAATGGGTTTTTGCCTAACCTGGGCAAGAAACTCATCTACAGAACACTGATTGAACCGTACGAGGTATACTCAGATGGTGTGCCAGAATGGGAAGCATTAGATAAACTTCCTCTCTACGCGACTGAGATTCAATGGAGTTTAATTTACAGAAAATTGAAAGGTAAAAGAGGGTGCACTCCATTACTTCCGTGGGAAGCGCAAAGATTAATGGATATGATTAGAAACAAAAATGCAGGTAAACCCATTGCAAATGCACAATTCACTGGTGGTTTTGACTGGGATAAAACCAATAGAAAGATAATAACAACTCAAAATCCGCAGAATTATCCAGGTCCAAGGACTTTTAACTATAATGTATTGGCTAAAATCTGCGAACTACAACAACAAAGAAAGGCATATGAGGTTTACCTTCAACTATATTTTACAGAAAACATTGGAATTGACCCAAACTTAAACCCTATAGTTGGAAACAATCTTATTTGGTTTGGAAACGAAATTGCCTGTGGTGTTGGAATGCAAAAAATTGATATTCTAACTATATGTCAAAATAGCGAAAGGAAAGAGTACCGCTTAATTGAATTGAAAGATGAACCCGTAGGACCTGAAGTAGTTGATCAAATAGAATACTATGTAAATTGGGCATCACAGAGTTCAGGGAGGCATCTGGATGGTGCTTTCAATTGGAATATCCAACCTATAATTGTTGCACCTCCACATAAACCAAGAAACTGGCAATCCGTTCTTAATGCCTTTAGAAATTATAATCAAAAGCAAATTTCATTACCAATACTTTACTTTGAATTTGTTATTGATTGTGGAAGGAGTATAAAATTTGAAAAAATATGTTATTAAAAATAGACTGCCCTTGAATAAATTTTAAACATAGTTAATAAAACAACGCACGGATTAGTTGTAATTTTGTTTAAAAAGTTTATGTTTTGTTTAGTGATTGTAACCTTTCTTTATTAAACCATCAATTGATATTCCTTCGCCTCCTTTGAAAACAAAAACAAGCGCAATTAAAAAATATAAACCAGCGAGTTCAAACCTCATATCTGTGGTTAAATGTCTATAAATTGCAACACCCATCGTAATGGCAATGAAAATCGCTGAATATCTTGTGAATAGACCAACCGCAAGCAAAATACCACCGATGAATTCCGATATCGTAGCAGCTAAAGCGAACACCCCAGGTGCAGGGAAGCCAATGTTCCTTACTGTATCCAAAAATTTCCATTCATTTCCCTGTATAAAATAACCAATTGCTGATTTGACTTTTCCAAGCCCGTGAAAATATGCAAGCATTAATCCAGAAACGAAGCGAAGTAGGAAAATTGCTATGTTTGAAGCTTTTAACATTGCGAGTTTCCCTTTTTGAATTTTAAGATAAAATTTTTAAAAGAAAATTTCAATCAGATGAATTTTCCCGCATCCGCATGGTGGCAAAGTGTTTTCACTTATTTTTTGTCCATCAAATTTTATATGAAATTCACCCGTTCTCTCAAATTTAAATTCATAAACACAATTTCTGAAAATTCTCTTAAGTAAAATCTTATCCCAGTTTGATGGAAAAACTGGTTTTGTTATACGAATCCCGTTGTAGTCTGGTTTAATTCCGCAGATACATTCGTAAAAAGCTTTAAACATCCATGTGGGTGAACTGGTAAGCCATGTAAATGATGCTTCTCCAAAGTGTGGAGAATCTTTACCACAAATATATTGTGGATAGACAAAGGGTTCAGCTTTATACCTTCTATCATTTAAAAATCTCAATGGTAAAAGTTTTGAATATATCTCAAACGCTTTATCCTTAAATTCACCTGTTAAAGTTGAAAAAGCCATCACAGCCCATGCGTTTGCGTGGATGAAAAAACTTGCGTTTTCTTTTTCACCGGCGACGAATCTCGTTATTATTCCAAGTTTCTCATCAGGTTTTGTGTAGGCGGGGTCAAGCAAAAGAAAGCCATAAGTTGATTCAAGAAATTCTATTGCTGATTTCAGGCATTTTACCTTTCTCTCTTCATCACAAGCCTCACTTAAAACAGCCCAGACCTGTGGTTCAATGTAAATTTTCCCTTCCTTTGAAAAGTAGCTTCCGATTTTCTCGCCATCATCTGTGAATCCCCTTATGAACCAGCCAGTATTGTTAAGTTTTTTATATTCTTCGTAGCAATGTTTATTAAGTGAATCCAAAAGATTCTCCCGTTCAATTTCGTATTTTTCAACATCAATGTTTAGAAGTTTATTAAGTTTTATCCACTCATTTATGGTGTAAAGCAAAATCATGCTTGCGAGCGTTGATTCACCAATCCCGTTAATTCCAGCTAAATTTAAAGCGTCGTTCCAGTCCCCATCTCGTAAAAGCACAAGTCCATGTTTCCCACGTAGCCCCAGAACGAAATCTATTGCTCTTTTAAGATGTTCATAAACCGAACTTTCTTCATCTGAATTATAATAATTAAAATTCTGCCACAAGATTTCAAAGTCACCTGTCTCTTTAAGATACTCAAATGTCGTTATGCAAAGCCATAATGGGTCGTCGCTTTGATTTGAAGGGGTTGCGAAATTATCAATGGGGTTGAAATTATGGCATGTGTTTCCGTTTTTAAATTGAAATTTTAAAAGATATAAAAGTCGCTCTCTACATATATTTTGATTTAATGGTAAAATTCCAAGGATTGATTGAAGAGCATCTCTGAATCCAACCACATCAAAACCAGCCACATAATTACTTGCTGAATACCTGTGCCAGTGGAAACAAATCCAATTTTGATATTTATTCCAGTGATTAACGAAAACATTTATATTTTCGTCTGGCGTTTGTATCTTAACACCTTTTTCAATTAATTCGTTTTTATAGAATAAAAGCATTTTTTTAAAATCATCTTTTGCAATTTCAATCTTTGCTTCTGGCTTTGTTCTTTCGTTCAAAATTCCCAATGAGATTAAAATTTCTTTTTCTTCATCGTCTTCAACTTCAATCTCATGTTGAAATGCGAAAACAGCTTCCCTTCCATTTGCTATTGATTCAAAGCACCATCCCTCTTTTACTGCTTGTGGTAATTCAATTGTTCCATCTCCAATAAAAGCTGATTTTAAAGAGTCAAAAGATTCAGGAGCTGGGTCGGAACTGAAGAAGGCAATTTTATCCCAGGATTTTTCCGATTTTCCAGTTGTTTTATCATTCCAAAGGGTTTTAGTGGCGTAGAGGGTTTTGTCTTTAACCCATGTTCTAACGAAAAGCTCATAAGCGTATGGATCAAGTATTGACGGTTGTAAATTACCAAGCGAGAGTTCAACGGCGGAGAAAATTTTTAATTTCTTTTTTCGTTTGGATTCATTTTTAATTTTTATGAGCCAGTATTCAAGGTCTTTATCAACCGGGACGAAATAAGTGAGCTCAGATGAAATTTGATTTTTAATTGTTTCAATTTTTAAATAGCCAATTCCAAAATTAACCTTCCAAGTGTCAAACTTGTAAATTAACGGTAAATTTAAACACCAGTTTTCATCTGTTTCCATGTCTTTTATATAAATGAAACGACCAAGTTGTGAATTCATCTTTGGAATCCATTTGATTATTGAGTTAAATGTTGGATGTTCATAAAAACTATGCCCTGTTCCATTGTAAAGGACAAGTGCGGTATATCTTCCGTTTGTAAGTATAACTGACCAGTTGGAAGGGGGGATTCCTTCAAGTGTTATCTCGGCGTTTTCAAGGTTTACGCTTGTTTTCATAATCAGTTGCAATTTTTTGTGAATATGTTTAAATTTTAATCGTGTTATAAGTTATTGAAAGAAAATCAAATTTTGAAAAATTAGCTAACGGTAAGATAAATTGTTTTTTGTTCTTACCTTGAACGGTAAAGCACTATGAGTGCTGGTTCAAACCTTTTTCAGTGGAAATAAAAAATTTTAAACTGATGGAATTGAAAATTGAGACAGAAGGTAGAGCAAGACCTTCAAAATTAGTCATAATCTTAATGTATGTTGTAATTTCTGTTTTAATTTCAAACCTTATAGTGTTTATTACCGAATGGGTTTATAGGGGAGCGGTGATAGATGCTTTTTATTTTGTCATTCCCACGGTCGTGGGTATATTCATTGGGGTTATATCTTCGTTTTTGAGGTTTTCGGTTGAGCAAAGAATTTTTGAAACCGAGAGATTTTGGAAAAGTCTTTTACAATCTTCGGTCAATGGGATAATATTAACTGATTTAACTGGAAAAATAAAGTATGCAAACAACTATGCGCTTAACTTTCACGGTTATACGCTTGATGAGATAAAAGAGTTTTATATTTTTGATCTCGTTGTTTCGGATTTTATTGAAGTTGTCCGTGAGTATATCAAGGATATAATTGAGGATAAAGGGGCAGAAGCTATTGAAGTTGGATTTTTGACGAAAGATGGGAGTGTAAGGTATGCAGAATTGGGTGGGCGATTGATAAGGTATAAAGCGATGGATTTAATTCAATTTATTGAAGTGGATACAACGGAAAAGAGAAGGTTTGAAGATGAGCTAATTGAAGCTGAGCGAAAATATAGACAGCTTTTTGAAAATGCGGTCATTGGGGTTTACAGATCAACTCCAGATGGGAAGATAATTGATGTTAATCCTGCGTTTGTTAAGATGTTTGGGGCGAAAGATAAATTTGAAATTTTACAAAAGAACGCTTCTGAATTTTATGTTAATCCAGAGGATAGAGAAAGGTTTATTCGTGCTCTTGAAATTTTAAGTGTTGTGTCAAATTTTGAAAACAGATTAAAACGCCTTGACGGAAAGGAGATATATGTTCGGGAGCATGTTAGGGCTGTTAGAGATTCAGTTGGGAATGTTCTTTATTATGAGGGTATGATAGAGGACATAACCGAACAGAAAGTGGGAGAGGAAAAGCTCAGGGAATCGGAGGCGAAATATAGAACGCTTGTAGAAAGTTCCCTGGCTGGAACATATATTTTTCAAGATGGGAGATTTAAATTTGTAAGTGGTCAGCTTGCTTCAATTTTTGGTTTCAGTAGGGATGAGATAACGAACACAAGAGAGATTCTTAAATTTGTTCATCCAGAGGACAGGCGAAAAGTTCTTGATATGTTTGCCTCAAATTTGAGGGGAGAAGTTCCAGTGGCGAACTTTTCATTTAGGGTGTTTAAGAAAAATGGTGAGATTGCTTGGGTTGAAGTTCTTAACAATCTCATAACTTACGATGGCAAGCCTGCAATTCTCGGAACAATACTTGATATAACTGATAAAATTAAAGCTGAACAAAGAGAGCGAATTTTATCAAATCTTTTGCTCAATTTGAATGATGCAGTTGTCATAACCGATGAGCAGGGGAATATACTTGAGGTAAATGATGCCTTTTGTAAAATTACTGGCTATTCAAAAGAGGAAGCCATTGGTAAAAATCCAAGAATTTTAAAATCAGGGCTTCATGACGCAGAATTTTATAAAAATATGTGGGATTCAATTTTAACCAAAGGTTATTGGTCTGGCGAAATAATCAACAAAAAGAAAAACGGCGAGCTTTATTTTGCTTTTCTTTCAATTTCATCGGTTAAAGATGAGCTTCACGGTGTTACATACTATCTTGGAATTCAATCGGATATAACTGAGAAGAAGAAGATTGAAGAGCAGATAAGATACCAAGCGAATTTGCTTGAGAATGTGAATGATGCGATAATCGCAGCTGATTTGAATTTTAGAATAACATCATGGAACAAGGCAGCTGAAAAAATGTATGGATACAAAGCTGAAGAAGTTCTTGGTAAGGAGATAAGCGAGGTCATCCCAGTTGAAATTCCGAGTTTGTCAAGAGAAGAAGTTAGAAAGATAATTCGGGAAAAGGGATTTTGGAGCGGTGAAGCGATACATTATAATAGGTGGGGTGAGAAAATTTATGTAAGCAGTTCAATTTCAATCCTGAAGGATTCAAGAGGTAATCCAATCGGGACAGTTGGGATAAATCGTGATATAACAGAGCAGAAAAAAGCGGAGGAAAAATTAAAATTATACGCCGAACAGCTTGAAATCGCCAATGCCCAACTCCAAGAGTTAAATAAGCTAAAAAGCGAGTTCCTTGCAAATACATCACATGAATTAAGGACCCCATTGAATTCAATTATTGGGTTTTTGAATTTGATAAAGGAGGGATTATATGAAAATCACGAGGAGATGATGAAATTTGTTGACAACGCTTTGATGAGCGCAAAACATCTTTTGAATATTATAAACGACATACTTGATATTGCAAAGATTGAAGCTGGAAAGCTTGAATTAAACATTGAAAATGTTGAAGTTTCGGAGCTTCTTTATGAGGTTTGGACATTGTCCCATGTTCAGGCAGAGCAGAAGAAACTTGATTATAAGTTTATTTATCCAGAGGAAAAGGTTTTCATAAAAGGTGACAGAAACAGGTTGAAACAGATTTTGTTAAATCTGATTGGGAATGCGATAAAATTCACGCATAAAGGCGGTATAACTGTAAAAGCGGAAATTTTTGAAGATAAAGGTTTTTGTAAATTTACTGTCTCAGATACAGGTATAGGTATAGCGAAGGAAAAACAGGCGAAGCTTTTTCAGAAGTTTGTTCAAGCTGATGGGACGACGACGAGAAAATATGGAGGCACAGGTCTTGGGCTTGCTATTACTAAAAGTTTAGTTGAATTGATGGGTGGAGTCATTGAGCTTTACAGTGAAGGGGAGGGGAAAGGGACAACTGTCACATTTACCATTCCGTTGTCTGAAGTTTCATATGGTCAGGAATTTGAAATTGAGCAGGGGAAAATTTATGGGGATTCAGGTTTGTTGGTTCTCGCTGTTGATGACGATTTAAAGTTTGCTGACTTTTTAAAGACATTCCTTGTTAAGAATTCGTTTAGGTTTATCTGGGCAAGTAATTCTGAAGATGGTTGGGCGTATATTTTGAAATTTAAGCCAGATATTTTGATACTTGATTATGCCATTCCAAGCAGGGCATCTGCGGAGATAAAAAATGGATTTGATCTTTTCTTAAAAGTTCGTGATACAGTTGAATTTAAAAACATACCGATTATAATTTTGACAGGGCATCCGCAGAAAGTCAGGGAGCTTTTAAAGCTTTCATTTGTTAATTTTCATCCAAGTGTTGTTGAAAAGCCTGTTGAGCCAAATTATCTTTTGAGTCTTTTAAAACAGTATGTGAAAGAAAAGGATGAGGTTAATATCTTACTTGCTGATGATGATGTCAGCGTTGAAATTTACCTTAAGAAAATATTGCCCGAAAAATACAAGATTGATTATGCAAAAAATGGTAGAGAAGCGATTGAAAAGATTAAATCAAAAAATTATGATATACTTTTGCTTGATCTTATGATGCCTGAGGTAAATGGTTATGATGTTATAAGGGAGTTGAGATTGAACAAACTTGCGCCTGAACTTCCCATACTTGTGATAACAAATTATCCAGAGCCAGCAACCGAGGAAGAGAGAGAATTACTATCAAAAAGCATGGGTATAATTGTTCTTGACAAAAGCGAGCTTAGCTCAAACCCCGATAGATTAATTGATTTAATAAATAGTCAAATCAAAATAAATTAAAGTAAAAGATGGCGCATATACTTGTTGTTGAAGATGATGCTTTAACGGCGCAGTTGTTTGAGGTGATTTTGAAGAGAAAAGGTGGATTTGAAGTTACAGTGACAGATGATGGGGGAAAGATAACTGAAATTCTTAACTCAGGTGAGGTTGATTTGATTATAATGGATGTCTCACTTTCCGGGACATTTGTGAATGGAATTCAGGTTGATGGATTGAAACTTTCAAGGATGATAAAAGAAAATGAAAAAACAGCAAGGATTCCAATTATACTTGCAACAGCACATGCAATGCGCGGGGATGCGGAAAGATTTCTTCAGGAAAGCAAGGCAGATGATTATATTTCAAAGCCAATCACAGACCATAATTTTTTAATTCAAAAAATCAGAGAGCATTTAAAAAGTGGATGAGGAAATAGGAAAGAAAGTAATAATCGTTGAGGATGATCAAAATTATGCTGAGATTTTAAAAAGAGTAATCATAAAAAATGGTTATCATGTGAAAATTGCTTATGATGGTGTTGATGGATTTAATCAAATGGTTGAATGGAAACCAGATGTCGCTATAGTTGATTGGATGATGCCTGGGATGTCAGGAATTGATCTTGTTAAAAAAATTAAAGAACATCAAGAGTTAAAATTTTGCTATGTTATAATGCTTACAGCAAGAATTGAAACGGAGGACAAAATAACTGGACTTGAAGCGGGTGCAGATGACTTTATAACTAAACCTGTTGATTTCGGCGAGCTTATTGCAAGAGTAAGGGTTGGGTTTAGAATAAAGGCACTTCAGACTGAGATAGCAGAACTTCAACATGAAGTCGCACTTCTTGAAATGGCAAGAACTTTGGGACATGAGATAAATAACCCGCTGAACATAATTTACCTTGCTCTTGAACTTATAAATCGCTCATTGAAAGAAAATGATGTTGAAAAAGTTAAGGAAAATTTAACCCGAATTTTTCAAGCTTCCGAGAGAATAAAAGACATTGTAAATAAACTCATTTCGCTTCGTAAACCCGCCTTCAAAACCTATGTTGATGGCAAACGAATGCTTGATCTTGATAAATAACCCTTTCAAAATTTCCATTTTATTTTGAAATTTTTACCAACCCTACCCATATAGAAGAGTAAAGATTCCATAAATCAATCAAATTTCAAGTTTTAAAAGATTGGCACAATAATTGAAGTATTTTTAGATGTGAAGATTGTTTAATTAAAAAGTTTTTGATATGTCGGTCATTTGTAAAATCTTGGTTTATACAAACGATGCTAATTTCAGCGATAAAATGAAAAGAGTTTTTGGTTCTGAAGAGTATGTTTTGCGAGTTGTCGGGTTGTTTACCGAAGTTGTTGAGATATTGCATTTTGAACTGTATGATGTGCTTGTGATTGAGACGGAGTTTATGGGTGAGATGAACGGACTTTTAAAAATTGCGGATAATGTCCTGCTTGGCATACCGATTGTGGTCGCATGTGGTGAAAGTAAATTGAAAATTGTAGATGGGGAAAATTCAAGATTTTACTTTGTAAGTAAGTTCGCTGACCCAGAAGAATGGAAAAAAGTCATTCAGATGGCTGTAAGTGAAAATTATATTATAACGACAAAAGGAGCACAAACATGATTTCACTTGTGATTCAAAATATCATTTTTGCTGTTCTTGTCTGCGGTCTTGTGTTTATTATCAAAATTTTGGATGGAAAGATTTTAGGTTTGAAGTGGATCCTTGCAAGTGTGTTGTCTTTATGGCTTGCTGGAATTTCAAACATCTTCTTCAGTTTAGATTTAATTTCATTATCCTTGCTTTTAGGTGGAATTGCCTTGGGAATCTATGGATTAATTTTGGTTTCAAAGGAAAAAGAGAAGAATAAGAACAGAGTTATAAATTCAATTGAATCAGCGGTAGAATCAATAATTGAGAAAAGCACTGCTAAAGGGATTGCGGTTATTTATAATGGTGAAAGTGAAAATTCCAAATTTGTTTTTAAATACGGGAGTGAAGGTGAATGTTTAATGATGACAATTCCAATTGAGTTGGGTGATAATTCAACTTGTTATGTTGCTCTTTTTGGGGATAAGCCTTTTGTAAACTTTAGGCGGGAAGATTTTGAAAGCGAGATTTCCTTTTTGAAACTTTACATTGAAAACTTAAAATTGAGCGAAAAAGTTAAATTCGTTGAAGATGAATCTGTTAAGGTTAAAAATTCAATTTACGAATTTGTGCATATTCTCGCTCATGAGCTTAAGAAGCCTTTGACGGGAATCATTGGTTTTTCAGAAATTTTAAGGGATGAGTTCAAGAATCTGTCAGATAAAGATATAATAGATTTCACCACAAATATAAAGAGATCCGCTGATGAAATGTTGATGATGTTAAAGTATTTAGCAGAGATAGTTGAGATTGAAACGGGGAAGGATAGTTTAAACCTTGAGAGGTTCAAAGCATCTGAAATTGTTGACGATGTGCTTGCTTATTTTTCTGGTGAGATTGGAAGGAAGAAATTAAGTTTAGTTTTAGATATTGATAGGGATTTTGAAATTGAGGCTGATAGAAAAAAATTTAGAGAGGTTGTTTATCAGCTTGTTTCAAACGCTGTGAAATTTTCATATGAAGGAGGGTTTATTAAAATTAGTTTGAAGAGTTTTGATGATTTGGTTGAACTTGTTGTGAAGGATGAGGGTATTGGCATTCGTCGTGAGGATATGCAGAAGATTTTTAAACCATTTCCAAGGATAAAGTCTCATTTGAATGGCACGGGTCTTGGGCTTGCTTTGGCAAAGTATTTGGTGGAACTTCACGGTGGCGAAATAAATGTTTCAAGTGAGTATGGCAAGGGAAGCGAGTTCAGGGTTATATTACCTTCAAAGCGGGGTGTTAATAAATTTAAAAATGGCGTTGTTGAAAATTGCGAAATGATATAAGAGTTTAAACCTCATGGCTACCTCCATAATAATAGCGTGGGCATTATGCCCACGCTTTTTATTTTTGTGCGGTTTCATCAACGATTTTTCTTATCACTTTTATATGTTCTGGTGTTGTCCCGCAGCATCCACCGATTATGTTTATCCCTATGTCAACAAGTTTCCTAACAAATTCAGGTATAGTTTCAGGGGTATCGGGGTAGATCAAATCATTGTTTATTTTTCTTGGGGTTCCAGCGGAGGGTTTTACAAGGACGGGAATTTCTTTTGTTATTGATTTAAAATTTTTGGCAATATCAACCATTTCTGCAAATCCATTTCCGCAGTTTGCGCCAATAATTTCTGCTCCAAGTTTTAGCATTTCTTTAACAGCGATTTTCAGGTCAACTCCAGCGTAAGTTTTAAATCCATTTTTAGTTTTATGAAAACTCATTGACAAAGCCAGGGGTAGTTTGGTTACATTCCTTGCAACTTCACACACTATTTTCATTTCTTCTATAAATATCATCGTCTCAATTAAAATTGCATTCACACCGCCATCTGCCAAACCACGAATTTGCTCAAAATAGTAATCAGCAAGTTTTTTAAATTCTTCATCTCCAGGTTTTAAACCTGATGGTCCAACGCTGCCGAAGATCAATTTATTGGAGAAGTTGACTTTTCGGGCTAATTGTGCTGATGTTTTGTTGAGTTCGTATATGTTTATTTTGGTACTTTTTAACCTTGCTGGGTTTGCCCCGAATGAATTTGTTGTTATTATATCGGCTCCTGCGTTTGTGTAGTCAATGTGAAGTGATTCAACGAGTTGGGGGTTTGTAAAATTTAAAATCTCGGGAAATTTTTCATTTGAGCGTTTAAGAAGTTCAGTTCCAATTGCACCATCAGCTACAAGTGTCTTTGAAGTTAGTAATTCAAGCATAAGTTTTTTATCAAATTTGCAATTTGTGTTGAGGCATCAAATAAAATTCCCCTTGCATTTTTGATTGCATATGATTCCTTCATCCCGAGATGAGTCATACTTATTATTGATGCCAAGCCGAGGTTATATGCAAGTTCTCTTGAACTTCCCTCAATTTTTCCAGCGATGGCAATTACAGGAATATTCTGGGCTCTTTCTATTATTCCTTTGATTGCTTTTCCATACTTAACCTGGGAATCAATTTTGCCTTCGCCAGTTATTATAAGATTTGCGTTCTTTATTTTCTCGTTGAATGAAACAAGATCAAGGAAGATGTCAATTCCTCTTACGATCTTTGCATTGCAGAATGCAACAAGTCCTCCTGCGAGTCCTCCAGCTGCTCCAGCTCCTGGGAGATTTTCTATGTCTATTTTGTATTTTTCTTTAACGATAGATGCCAACTTTTTAAGTGCTTTGTCAAGTAGTGGTAAATCTGATTTTCGTGCGCCTTTTTGTGGTGCATATATAAATGAGGCGCCTTCTGGTCCACATAATGGATTTAGGACATCAACTGCGACTTTGAATTTAACTTTTTTAACTCGTTCATCCACTTCTGAGTCATCTATTTTTTCAAGTTTAAGAAGATTTATCCCGCCTTGCTTTATTTGTTTTCCATTTTTATCAAGGAATTTATAACCAAGTGCAGAAGCCATGCCCATTCCACCATCATTTGTGGCGCTTCCGCCAACGCCAATGATTATTTCATTTACATTGTGGTCAAGCGCTTTCTTTATCAGTTCTCCAACTCCGTAAGTTGTTGTTATTTTTGGATTTCGTTTCGCTTTGGGGACAAGTGTTAAGCCACTTGCAGATGCCATTTCAATTATTGCAATTTTATCCTTGATCAGGAATTTAGCTTTGACTTTTTGATTTGGAAGAGGACCTGAGACAATTGTTTCATAGATTTCTCCAGATATTGAGAAGTAAATTGCATCAACAAAGCCTTCGCCACCGTCTGAGATTGGGATTTTAACTATTTCGCAGTTTGGTAAAGTCGTTTCAAATGCCTTAGCGATTATCTGCGTTGCTTCAACTGATGTGAGGGAACCCTTGAATGAATCAGGAGCTATTACAATTTTCATTTCTGTGATTTTGCGCGATTTTTAAAAATTTGGGCTGAAAGAATTATTGCTGATTCCATACTTTTTTCATTTGCGATCAATTTCCCAGCGATGTCATACGCAGTCCCATGGTCTGGCGAGGTTCTTATTATGTTAAGACCTGCTGAAAAATTAACTGTTCTGTAAAAGTCAATAAGTTTTATCGGGATGAGACCTTGATCGTGATATAGGGATAAGACAGCGTCATAGTTTTTATATTTTCGCTTGCCGAAAAATCCATCCGCTGGAAATGGACCTTCAATTGTGATTTTTTCTTTGTTGAGCTGAGTTATAACGGGCTTGATTATATTTTGCTCTTCGTTCCCAATCAAGCCGTCTTCTCCAGCGTGAGGGTTTAAACCGAGGACTGCAATAGTTGGAGATTTTATAGCAAAGTCAAATCTTAACGAGTCAATTAAAATTTCAATTTTCTCACTTAGCAATTTTTCCGATAGGATTTTGCTCACCTTTGATATCGGGATATGGATTGTTGCAAGTCCAAGTTTGATCTGGTTATTTACAAACATCATTAGAAATCTTTTTGAATTGGAAAGTTTTGCGATCATCTCAGTTTGCCCAGGGTAGTTGAAGCCAGCAAGGTCCAATGCTTTTTTTGATACAGGGGAGGTACAAATGGCATCAGCTTTTTTTTGAAGGCAAAGTTCAACAGCAAGGATTATTGACTCGCCTGCGATTTTTCCAGAAGTTTTGGTCGGTTTTCCGATGTTTATTTCAAAGTTTTCAAATTTTTTCATCGGCAGAACATTGATGACATCTTTTTCAGGTAGGAAATCATCTTCGTTTTCCATGATGTGAAATTTTAGATTTAAAAGTTCGCAATATGTTTTGATGATCTTCACCGGGGCTATGATGAAAGGTTGAGCTTTTGAGAGAACATTTTTTTTAATCATTGATTTCAGGGCAACCTCAGGACCTATTCCATTTATATCACCAGCTGTGATTGCGATTTTAGGGCGCATATTTTTCAACGGATATTAGTTTAAAAGAACCATACTGATCAACGAAGACAAATTTTCTTCTTATAGGCTCATAATACCATATTTCTTCAGTTGGTTTTCCAGGGGTATATTTTCTTTCAATTTTTGTTGGTTGACCGTAAAGTATGTAAATTTTCCCTCTATCTGTTCTTGCTCCATCTCGTTCTCTCATTGTTGCAAAGTTTATATAAGCATAGTCAACCCTTCTGTAGTATTCAGCCATTAGCTCGTTATAAATCGTATTAGGGGTTGGATCTCTTTGAGCCCAGAACTCTTTAAATTTTAGCAACCTCGCCTGCGGGGTTCCAAACCTTAACTTAGCCATTTCATCGGGCGTTGCAATATATTCAAGTATTTCAATTGCGTAATCAAGATTTTGAAGTGAGAATGGCATGTCAATCCATTCAACTGTGAATTTTTTTGTAAATGATTTTTGAATTTCCTTTCCTGTTGAATCCATAAATTTTGTAGAAAGTGAAATTTCATATTCACCAAGGTCAAGCGAATCACCACTAAACCGGATGAGAAGTGAGTAATATGTTTGAGGAAAGGATGGAATTAAAAGATATGTGAAAATTGTATCACCTGGATTTTCTTTAAAGAGAAATTTTTTATCATTTGTTATCTCATCGGATTTAATTGTTTCTTTTTTTATCTCTTTTTTTCTTCCAAATTCTGAAAAAAAGACCAGTGTATATTCAACTTCGGTGGGTTTATCGGTGAATTGAATGTAGGCGAAGAAGCCTTTCCCGAAGTTAACCCTGTTTCCGATGTTTGTCGGGATTAAGATAAGTGTATCTCCGTTTTCCTGGCTTTCTTGAATAATCGTCAAATCAGAGGTTTCAAAAGAATTTGGTTTAAAGGATTTTAAAGTTAAAACTCGCTCACGTTTTAATATCTGGTTTGATTGTTCATCTTCAAGTATAAGAATCAATCGGTAATTTCCAGGTGCCAGATCAAAGCGAAAATTTCCCTGTGTGTAAATATCTTTTGAATTGGTTTCTTCATAATTATCAGTTGCTCTATAACCTCTAAATATCTTTCTTGCTATTGATTTCCCATCTTTATCGGTGATTTCGGCGCTGACTGTAAAGTTTGCAACATAAGCGGGGGAATTCAATGGATTTTTTACGAAGGTTAGAAGATCGTTGGCAATTCTAAAATTTATATCAACTCTGCTTTTAGATGTATCTTCGCTTATTAGGTTTATGACCTCGTAAAAGAAAAGTTTCCCAGCTTCTCTTTCAATTGTTGAGAAGAATGGACGGAAGAAAGGAAGTTGTGCATATAGTGTTGATATTAAAAGCAAGGATAAAAAAAGCGTTTTTCTCATTTCAAATCTCCGAAATTTTTTCTCCGTTTAATTTAAACATATAAACGAGAAAATTCAATATATTTGACCTTGGGAAGTTGCAAGGGGTTTAAACTTTGGCGAATTCCTTGAAACTTGATAGTGTTTTAAAAAATTATTATCTTTTCAAAAAATTTAAACTTAAAAGGTTTTGTGAAGAGAACGCCACTTTATGAAACACATCTTGACCTCGGTGCTGAATTTGAATCTTATTCAGGCTGGGAATTGCCGAAGCATTATGTGAATGCGTTAGAAGAATATAAATCTGTGAAAACATCAAATGCGATAATTGACAGGACATATCTTGGGAAGTTACGCATATTTGGTAAAGATGCGCTTGATTTCATGAATAGAATATCAACAAATGATCTGAGAGGACTTTCTTCTGGAATGGGAGCTGGGACAGTTCTTACGGATGAAAAAGGTAAGATGATTGAATTTTTAACAATTTATGTTTTACGAGCCGAGGAAAATTATCAAGAAATTTTTGCGCTGTTAAGTTATGAAGCATTAGAGAAGGTTAAGAACTGGTTTACTAAGTTGATCATTATGGATGATGTGAAGTTTGAAGATGTAACCCATGAATATGTAATTATTTCTGTATATGGTTCTGGGGTTCATGAGGCGATTAAATCTGATTTTAAAGTTGACCACAAGCATTTCACAGATATATCAAAGATGGCGGTTTATAATTTTATTCGGGGTTTTATGTTTGAGAGTGAGGTGATTTTGGCGAAGACGAACGAGTTTCTTGTGCCCGGGTATAATTTAATTTTAAAAAATGAGATTGCGGTTAAGGTTTGGAACTCCCTCTATGGGAAGGGTTTGACCCCTATAGGGAGGGAAATTCTTGAGGTGTTAAGAGTTGAATCAGGGGTTCCTGCCTATGGAAAAGAGATAACTCAGGATTACAATCCTCTTGAGGCTAATCTTAATAGGTATGTGAGTTTTACGAAAGGTTGTTACATCGGGCAGGAAGTTCTTTCAAGAATTGATTCTTATCAAAAGTTGCAAAGAAAACTTGTTGGTTTTGTGATTGAGAGGGAAAAAGGTAGAGGAAAGATTTATGAGGGTTCCCCAGTATGCGTCGGGGATGAAGAGGTTGGTAAATTGACAAGCGTTGTTTATTCCTATGGATTTCAAAGGCTCATAGCCCTTGGCTATGTTAAAATAAATTATGCTATTCAGGGGGAGAAAGTTGAAATTAAATGTAGTGATGAAAATCACCGGGCAACAATTATCATTCCCCCGTTTTCAATTTAAAACAAATTCTAAAATTTAGATGGAGCAGATAATAATAAAAGGTCAAACGAAGGAGGAAATATATTCAGAACTTATACCGCAGATAAAATCTTTAATTGAGGATGAATCGGATTTGATTGCAAACCTTGCAAATGTCACATCTGCACTTAAGCAAGCATTTCCATCTTTTTCATGGGTTGGGTTTTACCTTGCAAAAGGGGATGAGCTTGTCCTTGGACCTTTTCAAGGGAAACTTGCTTGCACAAGGATAAAAATAGGCTCTGGAGTTTGTGGGACATCTGCCTTAAGAAAAGAAACAATTATTGTTCCCGATGTTGAGAAATTTCCAGGGCATATTTATTGTGATCCTGACTCAAAGTCAGAGATAGTTGTTCCTATAATTAAAAATGGCCAGGTTCTTGGGGTTCTTGATATTGACAGCTATGAATTAAATAATTTTGATGAGGTTGATAAAATTTATCTTGAAAAAGTTGTTGATTTGTTAGTTTCAAAATTTTAATTGGGTTATTGAAAATGGAAAAAAAGGTTGCGCTTATCACTGGTTCTGGAAGAAGATTGGGTAGACAGATCGCGATTGCGCTTGCTGAATCGGGTTTTGACATAGTTGTAAATTATAATCAATCAAAGCTTGAGGCGATGAAGACTTTAAAAAAGATAAAAGAAATTGGTAGGGAAGCGATAGCTGTAAAAGCGGATATCACAAAAAGTAGTCAAGTTAAAAGAATGGTTGAAAAAGCTATTGAAAGGTTTGGTCAGATAGATGTTCTTGTGAATAACGCTGCAATTTTCCCAAAGCCTGTTAAGTTTTGGGAAATAACAGATGAGTTATGGGATTATGTAATTGATACAAATTTAAAGGGGCAGTTTTTGTGCTCAAGAGAAGTTGTTAAGTTTATGCTTGAGAGGAAGAGGGGGAAAATAATTAACATTGCCTCGCTTGGTGGCTTGCAGGTTTGGACTGAACATATAGCTTATAATGTTGCAAAGGCTGGTTTGATAATGTTGACAAAGGCAATGGCAAAAGCACTTGCCCCATATATAACTGTTAATGCAATTGCACCTGGAACTATAATAATACCTGGTGAAGAATCCGGTGAGATAAAGCATATCCCTGAGCATAGGATTCCATTGAAAAGATATGGAAAGCCATCGGATATTACAGATATAGTTGTGTTTCTTGCAACGAAAGGGGATTACATAACAGGACAAGTTATTCCAGTTGATGGTGGAAGGTCAATTTTATAAAAAAAATTAGTATGAGGATGACTGGAGAAAAAATTGAGAAGGAGGAAAAAGCATTTAGTGCAAATAGGCAACCTGTAAAGGCATATAAAAATTTAAAGTTTTTAAACAGCCCTGATGCGAGAGCTCTTAGGATTCTTGCTGAATATCTTGAGCCGTTATCAAGATTTAGAAAGTATCAAGTTGTTGACACAGTTGTTTTCTTTGGTTCAGCGAGGACAAAGCCAATGAAGGAGGCAAAAGCGAAGTTGCGTGAAATTGAATCAAAGATAAAGGAATTGGAATCAAGGGGTAAGCCTGTGCCTCAGAGTCTGCTTGATGAAAAGGCAAGAGCTGAAATTGATGTTTATATGTCAAGATATTATGAGGACGCCGTTGAACTTGCAAGGTTGATAACGGAGTGGTCGGCGTCTCTTGGTGAGGCAAATGGGCATCGCTTTGTCGTTTGTTCTGGAGGGGGTCCGGGTATAATGGAAGCTGCGAATAAGGGCGCATACAAGGCGAGAGGTTTAAGTATAGGACTTAACATAAGTTTACCATACGAGCAAAAACCAAACCAGTATATCACGGAAGAGCTTAATTTTGAATTTCATTATTTCTTTATGCGCAAGTTCTGGTTCATTTATCCAGCAAAGGCACTTGTTATATTCCCGGGTGGATATGGGACGCTTGATGAACTTTTTGAAGTCCTTACGCTTCTTCAGACAAGAAAAATTAAAAAGAAAATGCTCGTCTTAATTTATGGAAGTGAATATTGGAAAAAGATCGTTAATTTTGACGCTATGGTTGAGTATGGGGTGATTGACAAAGATGACTTGAAGCTTTTCAAGTTTGTTGATACACCAATTGAAGCATTTGAATATTTAAAAAATGAACTTACAAAACATTATCTGTGAGCCCCGAAAGATACATAATTTCGCTTGTCAAACTTCTTGATGATGAAGATGTTTTTGTTTCAAAGTCTGCTTATGAAAAACTCGTTGATTTAGGTGTTGAGGCGATCCCTGTGCTTTCAAAAATTAAGCATAATGTAAGCGAGAATGTAAAAAATTTGCTTGATGAAATCGTTGATACTTTAAAATATAAAAATTATACCAGTGAGGTTGTTTCGTATTTTATGGCTCATGAAAAAGATATTGAGAGGGGGGCATATCTTGTTGCGAGATTTGCTTATCCAGATGTTAATTTTAGGAAGTACTCAGAGATGCTTGATTTAATGGCTTTTGAGTTGAAGAAGAGAATTTACATGGTTGAAAATTTGTATGACATCGTTGAGGTGGTGAATAGATTTTTCTTTGTTGAGAAAGGTTTCAGGGGAAATTTTGAAAATTATTATGAGCCAGATAACATTTTCATAAATCGTGTGATAGATAGACGATTGGGAATACCAATTACGCTTTCGTTGATTTACATCCTTGTGGGTAGAAGGGCGAATATCCCGGTTTATGGCGTTGGAATACCAGGGCATTTTGTTGTCAGATATGAATCAAACGGTTTTGAAATTTATGTTGACCCGTTTAACGGTGGTAAGATAATGGCGAGGTCAGATTGTGAAAAGTTAATTTCTCAACTTGGTTATTCTCAAAAGGATGAATACCTGAAGCGTGCAACGCCCGAGATGATTGTTAAGAGAATGTTTGGAAATCTTGCTCTTGCCTATAAAAATAACGGCTATATTGAAAATGCAGAAAAGTTAATAAAGATATTAAAACTAATTGAATCGCTAAATGAAAATTTACACGAGAACAGGTGATGACGGGACAACTTCTCTTTTCGCTGGTGGAAGGGTAAAGAAAGACAACGCCAGAGTTGAAGCTTATGGAACTGTTGATGAACTTAATTCAATTCTCGGGGTCATAAGGGCGGTGTCAAAAGATAATTTTATCAATGAAACGATAAAAGACATTCAAAATTTACTTTTTGTTTTAGGGTCTGATCTTGCAACGCCAATTGGGGTTGAAAGTATTAAGGTGAAAAGGATCACGAAAGATGATGTTGAAAAAATTGAGAGGTTGATTGACAAGGTAGACGAAAGTCTTGAACCGTTGCGCAGTTTTATACTTCCTGGTGGGACTTTTCTTGCTTCTTTTTTGCACCTTGCGAGGACTGTTTGCAGGCGTGCTGAGCGAAGGATAGTTTCACTTTCTGAAAAAGAGAAGATAAATGAAAATATAATACCATTTGTGAATCGTCTTTCTGATTTGTTTTTCACACTTGCAAGATATGCAAATAAAATTGAAAATGTTGACGATATAAAATGGATAGGATAAAATTACTTTCCCCTGCGAAGATAAACATCGGGTTAAGGGTGTTGAGAAAACGTGTGGATGGTTATCACGATATAGAGACAATTTTTCATGAAGTGAAACTCTTTGATGAGATTGAGATGGAAATTTACGATGAGATTGAATTTGAATCTGACTCTGATGAGATACCTCGTGGTTTTGAAAATTTGTGTTTAAAGGCAGTGAGAATTTTTTTTGAAAGTTTCGGGATTCATTCCGGGGTTAGAATTTATCTTAAAAAAAGGATTCCAGTAGGAGCTGGGCTTGGTGGGGGTAGTAGCAATTCTGCGACAGTTTTAAAAGGGCTTAATATCTTATTTAATGTTGGAGCTGATGATGATCATCTATGTGAGCTTGGGAGCTTGATTGGCTCAGATGTTCCATTTTTTATAAAGGGTGGAACAGCTTATGCTACAGGGCGTGGGGAGATAATTGAACCAATTGATGTTAAAGTTCCGTATAAAATCGTCATTGTTTATCCGGGTGTCAAAATTTCAACTGCGTGGGCGTATGAGAATTTAAAATTGAAAGGTCATGAAGGGGAGGAAAGTTTAAAGAAGATATTTGTGGAAAATGTTAAGAATCCAGCTGCGTTAAGAGAACTCATTGGGAATGATTTTGAGGAACTTGTTTTTTCTCATTATCCAGTTGTTGAAGATGTGAAACGTAAGCTTTACAAACTTGGTTCTGTTTTTTCTCTGATGTCGGGGAGTGGATCTGCGGTTTTTGGTTTTTTTGAGGAAATTGATGAGGATAAGCTTAAGAGCACTTTTTCGGGTGATCTTATGTGGTATTTGGTGTGATGATTAGTTGAAAAATTTTGTTATTTTTTTTAGTTTATTTTTGAAAGCTTACAATTTAAATTTGAGAAAGCAATGAACCTCACCGACGAAGAGAAAATTGAGCTTTTGCGCATCGCCCGCAATTCAATCACAAGCGTCGTCAATGGAAAGGGGCTTCCAGAGGTTGAACCAAAAACTGAGAATTTGAAAACCCCGTGTGGAGCTTTTGTAACTATTACAATTAATGATACTTTGAGGGGCTGTATCGGTTATGTGGAGGCAATAAAATCGCTTGCTGAAACTGTAAATGAAGTGGCAGCGAAATCTGCTCTTGAGGACCCCCGCTTTCCACCCGTTGAACCTGATGAACTTGATAAAATTGAAATTGAAATTTCTGTTTTGTCCCCTTTAAGTTCTGTCAAGTCAGTTGATGAGATAAAAATTGGGGAGCATGGATTGATGGTCAAAAGGGGATGGAGAAGGGGATTACTTCTACCTCAGGTTGCAGTTGAACACAACTTAACAAGAGAGGAATTCCTTGAGCATACCTGCCTTAAAGCTGGGTTACCACCTGATTGTTGGAAAGACAAAGAAACAGAGATTTTCAAATTTACAGCGATCATTTTTAAAGAAAGTGATTTCAAACTAAAAGAAGGGGAGAATGTATGATCAAAGAAAAAGTAAGACAGCCAGCGGTTGCTGGTTTATTCTATCCTGATGTCCCATCAATTTTAAACGCTGAAATTGAAAAGATGTTTGAAAGGGTTGGGGATATAATTGGGAATAAAAAAATTAACGGTGAAATAAGGGCCATAATAGCACCTCATGCTGGTTATATGTATTCGGGTCAGACAGCAGCGATTGCCTATTCGTTGGTTCGTGGCAAAGATTATGATGTGGTCGTTGTTGTCTCGCCAAGCCATAGGGAATATTTTGATGCGATCTCAATTTACGATGGTAAAAGTTATAGAACTCCGCTTGGTGAGATTGAGATTGATTTTAACCTTGCCGAGGAAATCGTTAAAGCGGGAAATGGTTTGATTGAGTTTTCAAGTTATGGTCACAGGGCTGAGCATGCGATTGAGGTTCATCTTCCATTTCTTCAGAAAGCGTTAAATCATTTTAAGTTTGTCCCAATTGTAATGGGGGATCAGAAATCTGACTATTGTTTCCGTTTGGGGGAAATACTTGGAGAGGTTTTAACAGGAAGAAATGTTCTTCTCGTTGCAAGCACTGATCTATCGCATTATTATCCATATGATGTTGCTGTTAAGTTTGATAAAATCGTAATTGATGATATTGAGAGATTTGATGAGGAAAAACTTATGGATGACCTTGAACAGCGAAAGTGTGAGGCATGTGGTGGTGGTCCAACTGTGGCAGTGATGTATGCAGCTAAAAAACTTGGCGCTGACAAGTCTGAAGTTCTTTATTACTGCAACTCCGGAGATGTCACTGGTGATAAAACAGCGGTCGTTGGTTATCTTTCGGCAGTGCTATTTAAACAAGTTGAGCTGGGTTGACGATTAAACCATTTAACATAGCCATAATAGGTGCAGGAAGAGTTGGCACTTTAATAGCGAAATTTTTGAGCGAAATCATCGGGCACAGGATAACCGCTGTAATAAGTAGAAGCACTGAATCACTTCAAAGGTTTTTGAAAAGGGTTAAAGCTGAAACCACTTCAATTTCAATTCTGGACATCCCTTCTGATGTTGAGGTTATTTTCATCACCACACCTGACTCGGCAATTCGTGGGGTTGCTGAAAATCTTTGTAAACTTGAAAATTTGAATTTTAAAAATCTCGTCGTTTACCATACTTCTGGAGTTCTTACAAGCGATGTTCTTTCGTGTTTGCATTGGCTTGGTGCTGAGATTGGCTCTCTTCATCCTGTTTATTCTATTTCACACTTTGATTATTCCATTGATGAGATAAAAAAGATAAAATTCACACTTGAGGGCAGTAGAAAAATTTACGATATAACTAAGTGGATTTTTTACAATTTTGACTTCAACATTTTTCCGATTGAAAAGTCGCAGAAAATTCTTTACCATATTGCCTGTGTGTTTGCGTCAAATTATATGATTTCACTTCTTCATGCGATTGATGAAATTTTGAAGAAGGCAAACTTAAGCATTGACAATAAATTTCTCTCTCCGCTTATTGAAATTTCACTTAAAAACGCAGATGAATTGGGGGTTGTAAACGCCCTCACAGGACCGATTGAAAGAGGTGATATTGAAACTGTAAGGCTTCATCTTGATGAACTTAAAAATAAATTTCCCGAAATTCTGCCACTTTATTCATCGCTTGCAATTGAAACCATAAGGGTTGCCTTTAAAAAGAAGAGCATATCCGTAAATCTTGCTTCTAAAATGCTTGACCTTGTAAGTTCATATATTGGAAGAAAATGAAAACAAAGTTGAAATTTAACTGTGGTTGATTATCATACTCATACAAAACTTTGTAAGCATGCGAGGGGTGAGATAAAAGATTATATTTTGATGGCAATTGAGAAAAACTTAACAGAAATTGGGGTTTCGGATCACATGCCGTTGCCCGATGATTTTGACCCTGAACATAGAATGACGATTGATGAATTTGAAATTTACAAAGATTGGTATAAATCTGCGGTTGATGAATTCGGTGAGAGAATCAAAATAAAATTTGGTATTGAGGCTGAGTTTATAGATGAAAAAATTGATTTCATCAGGGACTTTGTCCGAAATGGTGATTTTGATTATGTCATCGGTTCAGTTCATTTTCTTGATGGATGGAATATCGCAAGCCATAAGGAGGCATGGAAATGGGAAGGGAAAGATGTAAATGAAGTTTATGAGGATTATTATCAAACTATTAAAAAACTTGTCAAGTCAGGGATTTTTGATATAGTTGGGCATTTTGATATGATAAAGAAGTTTGGACATCATGCAGATAAAAATTTTGAGGAGTTGATAAGGGAAATTTTGAAACTCATCAAGGAAAATGGCTTGTGTATTGAAATTAACACATCTGGGTTAAGGCATAAAGTTGGTGAAATTTATCCTTCGGTGGAGATACTTAAAATTGCAAGGGAATATAAAATCCCTCTAACCGTTGGCTCAGACGCCCATAGCCCTGAGGATATAGGCAGAGATTTTGATACTGCATATGAATTAATACAAATTTATGGTGGCGGTAAGATTTCAATTTTTGAAAAGAGGGAGAGGAAGGAGGTAAGTTTACGATCATATTGATAAAATTTTTGCGATCTTCAGGAGATATGGGTCAAGTTCTTTTCTTCTATTGAAAGTTTCTTTTAGTGGTGTAAGTTTAATTTCTCCTTTTACTTCTCCAACCATTACATTAAATTTTCCATTTATCAATGCTTCAACGGCTGCGACGCCAAGTTTGCTTGCAAGGATTCTATCTCTTGCACTTGGTGCCCCGCCACGCTGTATATGTCCAAGTACAACGACACGGTAGTCAAATCCGTAAAGTTCTTTCACTTTCTTTGCTATCTTAAATGCGCCTCCTTCCTCGTCCCCTTCAGCGACGATAATTATACTGCTTGTCTTGTCTTTTCGGAAGCCCTTTAAAACATTTCTTATTTCCTCATAATCAGTCTGTTCTTCTGGAATTGCGATATATTCAGCACCTCCACCTATTCCAGCTTCAACTGCTATAAAGCCACTCGTTCTTCCCATAACCTCAACATAAAATAGCCTATCATGTGCATCTGCTGTATCTCTGATCTTGTCAATTGATTCAAGGGCTGTGTTAACTGCGGTATCATATCCGATGGTGTAATCAGTTCCGTATAAATCATTGTCAATTGTCGCGGGAATCCCAACGGATGGAATTCCATGCTCTTCATACAGGGCAACAGCGCCCCGGAATGTGCCATCTCCACCTATTGCAACAAGAGCCTCTATTCCGTGGTCTTTTAGATTTTTTGCTGCTTTTGCCCTTCCTTCTTTTGTCATGAATTCTTCGGATCTTGCGGTTTTCAGAATTGTTCCACCACGCTGAAGAATGTTTGATACGGATCTTGCCTGCAATGGTATAAATTCACCGTTTATCATACCTTGATATCCGTGACCAATTCCGATGACTTCAAGACCGTAGTAAATTCCTGCTCTTACGACTGCCCTTACACAGGCGTTCATTCCTGGTGCGTCACCACCACTTGTAAATACGCCTATTCTTTTCATTTTTTGTTTTGTGAACATGTTTGTTTTGAAAATCAGGTTTTAATTTAATCAAGCTGGCGAAAAAATACAAAATAGTTATTGAAGATTAACTTTATTTTGTTTAACTTTGATAAGAAATAAAACAAGTGCTTGCAAATGAGAAAAATTACGCTGGTTTTCTTGATTTCGTTTGTTTTAACGCAAATTCTTCGCTCACAATTCCCTTCAAAATCCGCACGGATAGGAAATGATACAATTGCAAAAGTGGGAAACAAAACTGTAACGGTGCGTGACTTTATTGAAAGATACGAACTTACGATATGGCAAGGGAAAGAGAGGAAAAATCAAGTTGATAAAAATAAGCTTGAGTTTTTATATTCAATGATTGCCGAAAAGTTGCTTGCTCTTAAGGGGCTTGAACTTGGGCTTGATAAAAATCCCGAGGTTGAAAGGGCAATTCAACAAACTGAAAAACTTCTCGTTCTTGATGCACTTTATAAACAGGAAATTAAAAACAAAGTTAATGTTTCTGAAAAGGAAATTATTGAGGCGCTCCCAAAGTATAATACAGAAGTTGAACTTCATTACATAGTTGCAGAAACAAAAAATTTAGCCGACTCGCTTTGGGGGCTTTTGAAAAGCGGTGAGGATTTTGATAGCCTAATGGCAAAAATTGGGCAGGAAAATAATATTGAAAAGTTAAGATGGGGTGAGATTTACGAACCGATTGAAAAAGTCGTCTATGAATATCTTTCAGTTGGTGAGATTTATCAGCCGATTCAGGTTGATTCGCTCTGGTATATAATCAGGCTTGCAAATAAAACATCAAAGTTTGGTTTAAGCCCCGATGAAATTGAGAGTGCTAAAAGTCAGGTTAGAAAGATAATTCAAGAGCGGAAGGAAAGGCAAAGATTTGTTGAGTTCGTTAATGAATTTGGAAAGGGGAAAATGTTAAAAGTTGATGCACAACTTTTAAAACTTCTTTACACGGAAATAAATAATCTCGTTGAGAAAAAGAAATATGTCCGCAGGGCTGAAAATATCTCAGTTTATCCTCTTGCTCTTTTGAGGGATGATTTTCTGGATATAAAATCAAAACTTGCGAACTATCTTGACCATTATTTTCTTAAGGGTGATAGTTTTAATAGAACGCTTGATTATGTGATAGATCAAATTTCTTTCAAAGGTTTCGTTCTACATTCTGATAGGCAAAGTGTTGGAGGAACATTGAATAACCTTTTGAAGACGATAATTAATGAGGAATTTCTTGCTTTTGAAGGATACAGGCGTGGTTTGGATAAGTCCCCGGATGTTTTAAAGGACATGGAGATGTGGCGCGATGCTTATCTTGCTTATGCTGTTAAGAAAATGCTTCTTGATTCCTTAAAATTTAGCAATTTTATTTCAGCGGAAGAGCTTTTGAAAAGTTATTCAACCACCAAGGGGGAAGTGTGGGAGATAAAGATTCAAGAAATTCTTGTTGATGATATTGAGCTTGCTGATTCAATTTTAAAACTTGTTAAATCTGGGTATGACATGGGGGAACTTGCGAAAAAGTTTACAAAGAGAGAATGGGCAAGAGAAAACGAGGGGATAATAGGTTATGTTCTTTCAACCCAGCTTGGGGAAATAGGGCAAATTGCAAGCACGCTTGAGATCGGAGAAGTTTATGGTCCATTTTACACAGATGAGGGTTATTCAATTTTCAAACTTATTGACAAGAGAAAGCCGAAGGATACGCTTTATGTTGTAAATTATGATACATTTAGCGTTATTTTGAATAGATTGATAGCTTCTCTTGCTGAGAAATATGATGTGAGCGTTAAACCAGAAGTTTTGAAATCCGTTGAAGTTACATACATAAATACAATTGTTGTTCGTTTTCTCGGGTTTAATAATAGAATTCTTGCTGTCCCATTGCTTGAGCGGAATGTTGATTGGTTAAGATTTATGAAAAGAAAAAAATTACCCATGCCTTGATGAATTAAAATTTGAATTTGTCCATCTGTTTTGATATATTTGCAAAGAGTTCTTTGAATTTAAGTTTTGAGATGTCGCTTAAATTTTTTGAAATGGTGTGAAACGTTTTGCTTGTGGTATATGGGGTGTTTTTGTGAGATGATCGCCCTTGAGGTATTTCTCAAGAAGTTTCTTGCTTTGAGTAAAAATTAAAAAAGGAACTTTATGTTGAATGAATTTGTGAAGATTTTATTGTTTTTAATCATTAGTGTATTTTTTGTTGCTGGTGCTTTAATTGTAAATCGTTTTATTCGCCCTCACAGACCAAATACCGAGAAATCCACAATTTATGAATGCGGGGAAGAGCCAGTAGGAAATCCGTGGATTAGGTTTAATATCAGGTTTTACACTGTTGCCTTGATATTTTTGATTTTTGAAGTTGAGGTTGTGTTTTTATTTCCTTGGGCTGTGATTTATAAGGAACTTGGGTTATTTGCTTTCATTGAGATGGTGGTTTTCTTATTAATTTTGATCCTTGGCTATGTTTATGCATGGGCGAAGGGGGATCTTGAATGGGATAAACCAAGACCGAGATATCTTGAGGTTTCAAAATTGAAGGAGTCTTTTATGGAATCAAAATCAGAGAAGGTTGAAATTTAAAAATTTAAGGGAAAGGTAAAATGGGACTTTTGGATAAAAGATTTGAAAATGAAAATATTGTCATAACAACGGTTGAAGATGTTTTAAATTGGGCGAGGTTATCATCTTTGTGGATGATGCAGTTCGGGCTTGCGTGTTGCGCAATTGAGATGATGGCTGCGTCTGCGTCTCACTTTGATATTATGAGATTTGGTATAATTCCGAGGTCAACACCAAGACAGGCGGATTTGATGATAGTTGCTGGGACGGTAACTTTAAAGATGGCTTCTCGCGTGAAAAGGTTATATGAGCAAATGCCCGACCCGAAATATGTGATATCAATGGGAAGTTGTGCAAATTGTGGGGGTCCATATTGGGAGCATGGTTATCATGTTTTAAAAGGCGTTGATAGAATTATACCTGTTGATGTTTATGTTCCGGGTTGCCCGCCAAGACCTGAAGCATTGCTTGAGGGAATAATAAAGCTTCGTGAGAAAATTCGCAGAGAAAGTCTGGTAAAAAAGAAATTGCCACCAGTTTATATAGAGGAAAAATAAAAATAGAGGGAGAATGTATAATGCAGGCAAGTGAAATATATGAAAGGATAAAATCTAAGTTTGAGGATGCAATTGTTGAATTTAAAGCTGATGCAATCGTTGAGCCATATCTTGAGGTTAAGCCGGATAGAATAAGAGAAATTTGTGAATTTCTAAGGGATGAGCCTGAGCTTGCGTTTGATTATTTGATGTGTTTAAGTGGGGTTGATTATGCAAATGGCGCTCTTGGGGTTGTCTACCATATTTATTCAATGAAGCATGGACATAGATTTGTTTTAAAGGTTAAAGTTCCTGTTGAAAATCCAGTTGTTCAATCGGTTGAATCAGTATGGAAGAGCGCAAACTGGCACGAGCGGGAAGCTTACGATATGTTCGGGATCATATTTGATGGACATCCGGATTTGAGGCGGATTTTGATGCCTTATGATTGGCCCGAGGGAAGTTATCCATTGCGAAAAGATTTTCAAGTTCCTGAATTTTACAACGGTATGAAAATTCCATATTGAAATAGATCCAAAAATAAAAACAGGTGTTAATTTAATGGCAACATTTGAAATAACGACTCGCTCGGTTAAGGGGGAATTGAAGACCGATACAATGATTTTAAATATGGGTCCTCAACATCCCTCAACTCATGGAGTTTTGCGACTTGAACTTGTGGTTGATGGGGAGATAATAGTTGATGTGATCCCTCATATTGGTTATCTTCATCGTTGTTTTGAAAAACATGCTGAGCAAATGACAAATTATCAACAGGTTATCCCTTATGTTGATAGGATGGATTATGTTGCAGCGATGGGTAATGAGCTTGCTTATGTTCTTGCGGTTGAGAAATTAATGGGCATAGAAGTCCCGGAACGAGTTCAATACATTCGTGTTATAATGGCTGAATTGCAAAGGATCGCAAGCCATCTTCTTGCTATTGGAACATATGGTCTTGATCTTGGTGCTTTTACTCCCTTTTTGTGGTGTTTTAGGGAAAGGGAAAAAATTCTTGATATGTTTGAGATAACTTGTGGGGCGAGGTTACTTTATAACTATATCTGGATCGGGGGACTTTCCCATGATTTGCCTTCTGATTTCGGGAAAAAACTCAAAGATTTTTTGAAAACATTTCCAAAGGCACTTAAAGAGATAAATGACCTCTTGACCTTTAACAAAATTTTCATAGATAGGACTGCAAATATAGGTGTTTTGCCAGCAGATGTTGCGATAAATTATGGATGCAGTGGACCTATGTTGAGGGGTTCGGGTGTTAAGTTTGATCTTAGGAAAAATGAACCATATCTTGTTTATGATAGATTTGAGTTTGATGTTCCGATTGGTGAGGGGAAGATGGGAACAGTTGGTGATTGTTGGGACAGGTATTATGTCAGGGTAAGGGAAATGGAGGAGAGTTTAAAGATAATTGAACAGGCCTGGGAACAACTTCCGCCTGGTGATGTCCATGCAGCGATACCTAAAAAAGCACGACCACCACAGGGTGAAGTTTACTTTAGAACTGAAAATCCAAGAGGAGAACTTGGATTTTACATCATAAGCGATGGTCATACATCATCCCCATTTAGAGTTAAGGCAAGGGCTCCAAGTTTTGTTAACTTGTCTGTATTACCTGAGATTTCCAGAGGTTATATGATAGCTGATCTTGTTGCAATACTTGGAAGTGTTGATATAGTTCTTGGCGAAGTTGATAGGTAGAATTTAAAAACAAATCTGTTTTGGCGATGCCTGAAATTTTAAATATGTTGATTGCTTCTGTGATTCCTCTTTTATTCATACTTGTATATGCTGTTGTTATTTTATGGGTTGAGATAAAAGTTGCTTCTCATGTCCAAGATCGTCTTGGTTATATGTATACCGGTGGGTTTCATGGTTGGGCGCAGCCAATAGCTGATCTTTTAAAGCTTTTGACAAAGGAACATATAACACCTGCAAATTCTGACAAGATTCTTTTTACGCTTGCACCATTTGTTGTATTTGCGGGTTCGTATGCAGCTTATGCTGCATTGCCCTTTACATCAACATTCATCGCTGCGAACTTAAATGTGGGAATTTTTTACATAATTGCGATTACCTCTTTTGTTGTAATTGGAATTTTAATGGCTGGGTGGTCATCAAATAATAAGTATTCTTTATTTGGCGCAATGCGTTCTGTGGCTCAAATTGTAAGCTATGAGATTCCGACTGCGTTATCAATTTTAACTGTTGTGATTGTTGCGGGGACATTAAATTTACAGGAAGTATGTCAGATGCAAAAAGGTGGCTTATTTAACTGGAACATCTTCAAGTATCCGCCATTTATGTTGATAACCTTTTTAATCTATTTTATCGCTTCGCTTGCTGAGGTTAACAGAACTCCTTTTGACATTCCTGAAGCGGAGTCTGAACTTGTCGCAGGGTATCACACGGAATATACGGGGATGAAATTCGCTATGTTTTATCTTGCTGAATATGCGAATATGTTTCTTGTTTCTGGGATTTCGGCAATTTTGTTTTTCGGTGGATGGGATAGCCCGTTTGGAGAATTTTTATCGGGACCAGCGTGGGGAGTTTTCTGGTTTGTCTCAAAAGGTTTGTTTTTTGTGTTTTTGCAGATAATGTTGAGATGGACATTACCAAGGCTAAGGGTTGATCAGTTAATGTATGTTTCGTGGAAGGTGTTAACGCCAATTTCATTTGTGAACATAATGGCTGTGGGTTTATGGGCAATTTTAAAATAAAATCTGTTTCAAGATGAGACAATACTTCAAAAATATATTCATTGCGCTCTGGACAATACTCATCGGTCTAAAGCTCACATTCAAACATCTTTTCGTCAGAGCTGTGACAATTCAATATCCAGATGTGAAGTTGAAACTTCCTGAAAGAGCAAGGAATCGGCTTTATGTCAATATAGATGATTGCATCGGGTGTAGACAATGTGAGATGGCTTGTCCTGTTGATTGTATAACGATTGAAACTGTTAAAGCATTGCCAAATGAAGACCTTGGAGTTACATCAACGGGAAATAAGAAAAGATTATGGGTTACGAAATTTGATATTGATATAAGTAAGTGTTGCTATTGCGGGCTTTGTGTTTATCCGTGTCCAACTGAGTGTATTTATATGACGGATGTTTATGAATTTTCCGAATACAAAAGGCATAATTTAATTTATCATTTTAGCAATTTCACGCCAGAGGAAGCCGAGTTGAAGAAAAAACAAGTTGAACAGTTTGAACTTGAACAAAAGATGAAGAAAACCGCTAAGCCAGTTGAACAGGTTGCGGTGAATAATCCAGGAAATCCTGAAGAAAAATCCTAAAAAACAAAGAAGAATCAAAGATGAGTTTATTTGACGCTGCCTTTTATATCTTTGCTTTTATAACCATCGGTTCAGCAATCGTTGTGGTGAGTGCCAGAAACATAATCTATTCTGCTTTCGCTCTTCTTTTCACATTTTTTGGAGTTGCTGGATTATATGTTCTTCTTAATGCTGATTTCATCGCTGTGACGCAAATTTTGATTTATGTTGGCGGAATACTTGTTTTGATCATCTTTGGAATTATGCTTACAACAAAAGTTTTTGATGTTCCTGTGCGAACCGAAGCATTACATGTTGGACCTGCTATTGTTATAACAGGAGCTATTATGGGAACACTGGTCGGGGTTATTTTAAAGACGAAATGGTTTAATGTTATGAATGTTCAGTGGGAGAATACCACGAAAAAGATAGGAGAAAAGTTAATGACGGATTTTCTTTTACCATTTGAGGTTGCCTCGGTGGTTTTACTTGTTGCTTTACTTGGTGCAGTTATAATTGCAAGAAAAGAAAAAAGTTAAAAAATAAAAAATGGTTTTGTAATGCAAGTTGATTTGTCTATGCTTAAAAATGTCGGGCTTGAACATTTTTTGATAGTTAGTGCGATTCTTTTCTCGCTTGGGATTTATGCTGTTGTAACACGAAAAAATGCGATAATGGTTTTAATGGGTATTGAGTTGATTTTAAATTCTGCAAATATAAATTTCATCGCTTTTTCAAAATACAGCACCGCCGAACTCAGCGGTCATCTTGCGGCAATTTTTGTGATAATTCTCGCAGCTGCTGAAGCGGCGATTGCAATTGCTATCGTTTTGAATATTTACAAGAACTTTCTAACCGTTAACATTGACGAAATTGATAATTTGAAGCGATAGGACAATGCTCGTTAAAATAAAAATAAAGTCGGAATAGCATGAGTCAAGATACATTAGTTTTTCTTTCAATCATTGCTTTGCTTTTACCTTTTCTGGGATTTGTTCTTTTGATCTTTTTCGGTAGAAAACGGCTTCCAAGGCAGGGGGATTTGATTGAGACGGGACTTGTTTTGGGTTCACTTGCGATTTCTTTTGTTGTGTTTTTTAATAAAATACTTCATTTCCCTGAGCCGATTGAGTGGAAGTTTGAATGGGTGAACTTTGGATTTGTGCAAAATTGGGGAGAAATGAAGATAACGCTTGGAATTTTAATTGATAATCTTTCTGCGACAATGCTTGTTGTGGTTGGAGTGATAAGTTCGCTTGTTCACATCTTTTCAATTGGGTATATGAAAGATGATGTGAGGTATTCAAGATATTTTGCTTATCTTGGTTTCTTTACATTTTCAATGCTTGGAATTGTTTTGACAAATAATTTCTTTACGATGTATGTGTTTTGGGAGCTTGTGGGGGTTTCTTCATATCTTTTAATCGGTCATTGGTATGAGAAAAAGTCTGCTTCTGATGCAGCTAAGAAAGCGTTTATTGTAAATAGGGTTGGGGATTTTGGGTTTTTCGTTGGGATAATGATAATATGGGCAAGTTTGAAGACATTTAATTTTGCTGAGGTTTTTGCTGGGATTGAGCAGGGCAAGCTATCTGGAGGGTTGCTTACAGCAGCCGGTATCCTTGTTTTTTGCGGTGCAATTGGTAAATCCGCACAGTTTCCGCTTCATGTTTGGTTGCCTGATGCGATGGAGGGTCCAACGCCAGTTAGTGCTTTAATTCATGCTGCAACAATGGTCGCAGCTGGTGTTTATCTTACCGCAAGAACTTACGCAATGATGAGTGCTGATGCCTTAACATTTATCGCATACATCGGAGCTATAACAGCCTTTATCTCTGCAACGATTGCAATAACTCAAACGGATATAAAGAGAGTTCTTGCTTATTCAACTATTTCTCAACTTGGGTACATGACGATGTCTCTTGGCAGTGGTGCTTATGTTGCTGGATTTTTCCATCTTGTAACGCACGCAGCTTTTAAAGCTGGATTGTTCCTTGGTTCGGGCTCTGTGATCCATGCGATGCATCATGCTTTGCATAAGGTTCACGATCATCACACAGACCCACAGGATATACGAAATATGGGTGGGCTAAGAAAGAAAATGCCGATAACTTACTATACATTTTTAATTTACACGCTTGCAATTTCTGGAATTCCATTAACATCTGGATTTTTAAGTAAAGATTCAATTCTTGCTGGGGCTTTTGCATTTGGAAAATTAAGCGGGCATGTGTTAATACCTTTAATTGGTTTCTTTGTAGCTGGTTTAACCGCATTTTACATGTTTAGGCTTTTGATATTAACATTTCACGGTGAGCCGAAGAGAAAAGATATTTTTGAGCATATTCATGAGTCGCCAAAAGTTATGACGGTTCCGCTTGTTATACTTGCTGTTTTATCACTTTGGTTTGTCTTTGGACCAAATCCATTTGATGCGAGTTTAACTTGGGTTGAGAAATATATTCATAAACCGAAAAGCGTTGTTCCGCACGCTCAACAATTTGAATTTAATTTGCCAAAAGTTGATGAGGGTGTTTCAATTACGGAATACGAACACGCATTACATGAGGCACACATTCCAGCGATGTTGTTGTCACTTGGGATGGCTGGGCTTGGAATTTTGTTTGCATTTTTAACTTATCAATGGGGTAAAATCAGCGCAGAAAAAGTTGCAGGTGCTTTAAAACCGTTATATACATTTTTGAAAAACAAATGGTATTTTGATGAACTTTATCAAAATACATTTGTTCTTGCAACGCTTGGGATTTCTAAATTTGCGAGATGGTTTGATCTTAAAATTATTGATGGTATAGTTGATGGTTCGGCTTATTTGACGAAGTTGTGGTCTTTTTCGGTTGGTAAGTTTGATTGGAACATAATTGATGGGCTTGTTAATTTACTTGCTTACATAACTGGATTTTTTGGATATGTGACAAGGTTATTGCAAAACGGAAAAGTTCAAACTTACATTGTTTATGTTGTGTTTGCGGTGATAATTTTGTTTTACATTTTTATCGGATAAAATAGAAAAAGGTTTTAAAAACAAAACAAGCAAGGATAAATGCAAATACTTGGAATTGGGATTTTGACTTGGATTGTTTTCTTACCTGTTGTAGCGATGCTCTTAGTTTTGCTCGTCCCAAAAGGAAGGGAAACTTGGATAAAATGGATTTCTGTTGTGGCAACCGGGATTCAGGTCATACTTGCTGTTGTTATGCTTTTAAATTACAGATATGATCTTGCTGGTGTAAATACACTTGAGGGATTTCAATTTGTTGAAAAATATCGTTGGATTGATGTTTCAGGGGTTGCATGGTTTGGAAGAATTGTAATTGAATATTTCCTTGGTGTTGATGGTTTGAGCATGCCGATGGTTGTTCTTACAGCTTTGATTTCATTTATTGGCGCAATAGCATCTTGGGAATTGCCTAAGACGAAGGGATATTATTCGCTTTATCTTTTACTTGATACTGGAATGATGGGCGTATTCGTTGCGCTTGATTTCTTCCTTTTCTATGTCTTCTGGGAAGTTATGCTTTTGCCAATGTATTTTCTCATAGGAATTTGGGGAGGTCCGAGAAGGGAATACGCTGCTATAAAGTTCTTCATTTACACTTTACTTGGCAGTGTTTTAATGCTTCTTGTTATGATTGGTTTGTATTTCAGCACAAGTATAATTGATCCTGTGACAGGGGAGAAAATTCACACATTTAATATGCTTGCAATGATGGATCCCCGAAATTATGAACCAGGTTCAATCTTTTCAGGTTTACATACGACATGGAGATATATTGCTTACATTGCTTTATTCATTGGATTTGCGATAAAGGTTCCAATAGTTCCATTTCACACTTGGCTTCCTGACGCGCATGTAGAAGCTCCAACTCCGATAAGCGTCATACTTGCCGGTGTTCTTTTGAAGATGGGGACATATGGAATGTTGAGGATAAGTTTCCCAATTTTCCCGGATGGAATGGTAAAGTATGCGCTTCCAATGGCTATACTTGGATTTATAAACATTGTTTATGGGGCGCTTGCGGCAATGGCACAGGAAGATTTCAAAAAGCTTATTGCTTATTCAAGTATAAGCCATATGGGTTATGTTGTTCTTGGAATATCTGCTCTTAACACTCAAGGCGTAACAGGTGGGATTATGCAGATGTTCAATCACGGGACGATAACAGCAATGTTGTTTTTAATAGTTGGTGTTTTATATGACAGAGCTCATACAAGGGGACTTGATGAATTTGGTGGACTTGCAAATCAAATGCCAAAATATTTTGGTATTGTTATAATTGCTTTCTTTGCTGCACTTGGACTTCCGGGATTAAGTGGGTTTGTAAGTGAAGCGTTTGTTTTTCTTGGTGCGTTTCAAACTTATAAATGGATTGCGATCTTTTCAGCAACTGGCGTAATAATAACCGCAGGATATATCCTTTGGACAACACAGCGTCTTTTCCTGGGACAATTGCCTGAAAGATGGAAGAACCTTCCAGATATAAATGCTCGTGAACTTGTGACGCTTGTTCCGCTTGCAATTATAGTTATTTTCCTTGGTGTTTACCCAAGTCCATTAATCAATTTGATGAATACATCAGTTAATCATCTTGTAAGATTTGTTTCAGAGATGGGTCAAGCGGGAATGCAATTGGGAATTTTGCCTTGAAAAATAAACCTGGTGGAATAAAATGACAGAGCAATTTGTGATAGAATTAACACAATCGCTAAAAAATTTCTTACCTGAGGTTTCGCTTACCATAACATTGTCTCTTGTTATTTTGCTTGATTTGATATTTGGAAGAAAGTTTAAAAATATCGGTGCTTTTATCTCCCTTGCTGGTTTAGTTGTGACTTTGTTCTTTACGGTTAAACAATATGGTGGAAATTATCAGATTTTCAGAGGGATGTTCGTTGTTGACCCTTATTCAACATTTTTCAAATTTGTATTTATAATTTCGGCTCTTGTGATTGTGATATTTTCTTTACAATCGTATGAGCTCAAAGAAACATCAGCCAGAAGAAGGACAGGTGAGTATTATTTTTTGATTTTAAGCTTAACTCTTGGTGCATTTTTGATGGCTGGATCAGTTAATTTAGTTATGATGTATCTTTCACTTGAGCTTGTTAGTATAAGTTCTTACATACTTGCTGGTTATATCAAGGAGTCAGAGCGGTCAAGTGAGGCATCAATGAAATATGTGATTTATGGGGCTTTGTCATCCGGGTTGATGATTTACGGGATTTCTCTTATTTATGGGTTAACAGGTGAATTGAATATATATGCTTTGAATGCATCGCTTTTATCAACTGGTTATAGTCCTATAGTTTTGATGATCTCACTTTTGTTGATGCTTGCTGGATTTGGATATAAAATTTCAGCTGTTCCGTTTCACTATTGGACGCCAGATGTTTACGAGGGAGCACCTATAACTGTAACTGCATTTCTTTCTGTTAGCTCAAAAGCTGCTGGATTTGCAATGCTGATAAGATTTCTGAAGGCAAGTTTTATTGATAGGACTGTAACGCTTGGAGTTGAGGGTGCTTGGGCTATAATTCAAGGGTTACCGTGGACTGAGATAATAGCTGTTTTATCTGCTTTAACGATGACGGTAGGGAATATAATTGCGATTTGGCAGAACAATTTAAAACGGATGCTTGCTTACTCAAGTATTGCGCATGCTGGTTATATATTGATGGGGGTTGTGGTTGCTCAAAATTACGGGATCTCTGCGATGTTGATTTATTTTATCGCTTATCTTTTTATGAACCTTGGTGCTTTCTATTGCGTTATGCTTGTTGCTGAAAAGACGGGAAGTGAAGATATTGAAGTTTACAAAGGGTTAGGATATCGGGCGCCATTTCTTGGTGTTGTATTTACAATTTTTCTTGTTTCGCTTACAGGGATTCCGCCAACATTTGGATTTATTGGGAAACTTTATCTTTTTTCAGCGCTGATCAATGCAAAAGTTATCTGGCTTGCGGTTGTTGGTGTTTTAAACAGCGTCATTTCACTTTATTATTATATTCGTGTTGTGCGAAATATGTTTTTGAGAGATCCTGAATCTGAAAAGGCTTCAATAGCTTTTTCACCAGCTCATATTGTTGTGATGCTTATTCTTGTTATACCAACTTTGCTTTTTGGTGTTTACTTTAGCCCAATTGTAGAACTTGCTCAAAATTCTGTGGCGATGTTTGGTTTAAGGTGAGATTTTAACCGAAGTTTAATTGTTGTTTAATTGAATTTTTAACTTTATTTATTTAATTTTTGGTGAAGTGAACGAAAGTTCACAAGGTTAAAAACAAAATCAAGGAGGTCTTTAAAAATGAGACAACTTGCTCTCCTCCTGGGGTTGCTCTTTTTAGTGCATATTGCCTTATTGGGGCAGGGCGTTACAACAGCGAGCATAAGTGGTATTGTTCTTACACAAACGGGGGAGCCACTACCTGGAGCAAACATAGTCGCTGTTCATGAACCAAGCGGAACTGTCTATGGAACGATTTCAAGAATTGATGGCAGGTACAATCTTGTTGGTTTGAGAGTTGGGGGTCCTTACACAATCACTGTTTCATTTGTTGGTTATGCCCAGCAAAGAAGAGAAAATGTAATGCTTGCGCTCGGTCAGAATCTTGAGCTTAACTTTAAGCTTACGGAACAACCAGTTCAACTTGGTGAAGTTGAAGTTGTAGGTGAAAGAGTTGGGGTTATCAACGCAGCAAGAACAGGTCCAGCTACAAATGTTCTAAGACAACAAATTGATGCGTTACCAACGATTTCACGGAGTTTCCAAGACTATTATAAGATTTCACCTTATTTTATCGGCAACAGTGCAGCGGGCAGAAATAACAGATACAACAATATTCAAATTGATGGCGCAAATTATAATGATTTGTTTGGTCTTGGTGGAACCGGGACTCCAGCTGGGCAGTCAAATGTTACCCCAATAAGTTTGGAAGCAATTGAGGAATTTCAAATTGTTATCGCACCATACGATGTTCGTCAAAGCGGGTTCACGGGTGGAGGTATTAATGTCATCACAAGAAGTGGTACAAACAGATTTTCAGGAGGGCTTTTCTATTACGGAAGAAATCAGAATTTCATTGGTAAAAGTCCAGATTCTCTAAGAAGGAAATATCCTGACTTTACGGATTATCAAACTGGGTTTAGGCTTGGTGGTCCAATATTAAGGAATAAGGTTTTCTTCTTTATCAATGGTGAATTGACAAGGTATAATTCTCCTTTAAATCGTGTGTTTGGTGCGCCAAGCGTTGGAACTAATATCTTTACTCTGTCCCCAGATAGTGTAAGGTTGTTCCGCGAACATCTTAAGAACACATATGGTTATGAAACCGGGGCTTTTGACGCTTTGAAATTCCAGAGACACAGTAATAAACTTTTTGTGAGATTTGACTTTAACCTTGCTCAAAATCATCGCTTAACGTTAAGACATAGTTACCTTGATGCTTTTGATGATAATGCTCCTTCTACATCTGGAATACCATCTCCGCAAGTTGCAACTATTTACGCGGAAAACACAAGATATAAAACCCAAAATACCACGAATTCAACCGTTCTTCAATTGAGGAGTTTATTCGGTAATAACATCGCAAACGAACTTATAGTTGGCTATACCTATATTCATGATAATCCTTTGTATTATGGGCAACCTTTCCCATATGTTAGTGTTAGAACTTATGACTCTCAAGGTAGAACTTATAATCTTGCAGCTGGTTCCGAGAAATTCCGTATGGCGAATGATCTGAAACAGAGGGTTATTGAGATAACTGATAACTTAACATTTTTCGTTGGGAGCCACGCGATCACAGTTGGAACTCATAATGAGATATTCTCATTTAGCAATCTTTTCATTCGTGATTTCTTTGGTGCGTATCATTGGAACTCACTTGCTGATTTTCTTGCTGGGAGGAAAGCTGCGCAGTATGAATTAAGCTATTCAAAAATTGAGGGTAATCCAGCGCCGAGAGCAGAATGGAAAGCGATTCAATACGGATTTTATGTTCAAGATGAGTGGACTGTTAAGCCTGGTTTGAGATTAACTTATGGCATAAGACTTGATGTTCCTACATTCCCGGATAAGCCATCATATAATCCAAAAGTTGATTCAACATTTAAACCGCTGGGTTATGATATTTCAACTGATAAAGTTCCTAAGGCACAGTTTATGTGGGGTCCACGCCTTGGATTGAACTGGGATGTTAATGGAGATAAGACGCTTCAAATTCGTGGTGGGGTCGGTTTGTTTACAGGTCGTGTTCCTTATGTTTGGATTTCAAACCAGTATTCAAACACCGGAATGGAATTCGGAAGGTTGTTCTTAACTGGTGCAGCGGTTCCAGATTTTGTGCCTGATCCATATAACCCACCTAAAGGCGGAACACCTATACAAACAACTGAAATCAATGTTACAGCCCCAACATATAAGCTCCCGCAAGTTTGGAGGGCAAGCTTTGGTGTTGATAAAGTGCTTGCGTTTGGATTTATCGGAACAATTGAGGCTCAATATACAAAAACTGTAAACGATATCCTTTATCAGGATATCAACCTTATACCTCAAGGTTATCTTGCTGATGGAAGACCGATCTATGGAACTTGGAACTACTCTACCAGAAGATGGGATATCAAAAAATATAATACAACTTTCACAAATGTTATTTTGTTGACGAATACGAATAAGGGGTATACATATAACATAACATTCCAACTTGAAAGACCAGTTGCGCCAGATGGAATTTACGCTAAATTTGCTTATACCTATGGAGTATCAAAGGATATGAATAGTGGAACATCAGCTCAGGCATTTTCACAATGGAGATTTAACCATGCCATTGATCCTAATAACCCAACACTTTCATATTCATCATTTGATTATAGGCATAGAATTCTTGGTATACTTTCATACAGATATGAAATTTTCAGAGGAATTTCCGCGACGCTTAGTTTATTCTATAATGGTTTGTCAGGTCAGCCATATTCTTGGGTTTACAGTGGTGATGTAAATGGCGATGGACAAGTTGAAAACGACCTTGTATATATCCCGAAGGATAGAAATGACATTATACTTGTCAATTCAGCTGGGAACAACTTACCTTACACTGATCCAGCTTATGATCAATTGAACGCTTTTATAGAGAGTGATCCTTATTTGAGCAAGAATCGTGGCAAATTTGCTGAAAGAATGGCAGCTCGGGGTCCATGGTCGCATCAGGTTGATGCGAGATTGGCGGTAGAAATTCCAACGATTTACGGCCAGAAACTTGAAATAACATTTGATATTTTGAATCTCACCAATCTTTTGAACAAAAATTGGGGAATTGTTAAAGCGGTTACATTCCAAAGAGCTTTCTTATTGAGATTCCATAGCCTTGATCCAACAACTGGAAGACCAAGATTCCTGTGGACTGGAACTCCAGTTCGTGAACTTCCGCTTGATCTTGCTTCAAGATGGCAGGCACAAATTGGGATAAGGTATACATTCTAAAAATTTAAACGCCTAAATTTTCAAGGGGAGCGGAAATTTGTTTCTTTCTGCTCCCCTTTTTTATTTTTCTGATAAAAAATTAAACTTAAAACGGATTATGATTATAGCGCTCTTAACCGATTTTGGAAATCGGGATTGGTTTGTCAGTGCTATGAAAGCGGTGATTTTAAAAATAAATCCAAATGTGAAAGTACTTGATATAACACACGAAATCACACCTCAAGATGTTCGCGAAGCTGGATTTGTCCTATGGAATGCGTATAGATATTTCCCGCCAAAGACAATTTTTGTATGTGTAGTTGATCCAAAGGTTGGAAGCGAAAGAAAAATTATCGCTGTTGAAACTAAAAATTACATTTTTATCGCTCCTGATAATGGACTTCTTGATTTCGTTTTAAGTGAAGTTGAAGTGCTAAGGGCAGTTTATGTTGAGAATAAAAATTATTTCCTTGAGAATATAAGTTTTACATTTCACGGTAGGGATATCTTTGCCCCTGTTTCAGCTTATATTTCTCGTGGAGTTGATCTAAACGAGATTGGAACAGAAGCAGATTTGAAAATTCCAGAAAAAATTTTTGTTGATGTCTCAACGCAGGGTGATTATAAAGGTGAGATTATTTACATTGACCGATTTGGGAACTTGATAACAAATTTAAAGATATCAAACAAAATTGAGGGTGAGGTAAGGTTTAGGGAATATATAATTGAAAAAATTTCAAGCACATACGCAGAGGTCGGGCAAGGTCAAATGGTTGCTCTAATAAATAGCAGTAACCTGCTTGAGATAGGTGTTCGTAATGGAAATGCTAAAGAATTTTTTAAAGCAAATTGTGGTGAAAATGTCATCCTAAGAGTCAAGCAGGTGATGAAAATTTAATTGATGGATATAATTTTGGAAAATTTAAGCGTAAAGCGTAACTTGAAACAAGGTTTATCTAGGAACAAAGCCTGTGAATATTTTGGTATGAAGAGAAAAACAATGGAATGTTTAATCTGTTTTATAACGATTACTTTTAGTTTTTCATTCTTGCTTTTTTTAAGTGGGTGTTCATCATCTAAGAAAGCGATTCTAAATCAACCTGAAATAAACAAATCTGAATTTCAAGAATTAACATATACCCGAATTGGGGATAAAGAAAAAGCAATTGAACATTTCGTTGCTGGTCAAGTTTATGAGCTTAAGGGTGATTATGCAAGCGCAATACTTGAATATCAAGATGCGCTTCGCTATGATAAAAGTCCAGGGATTTACAACGCAATTGCGAAAGCATATCAGAAAATAGGGAAATATTCACTTGCTGTTCAAATGGCTATGGAGGCGATAAAGTTGGATTCTTTGAACATCGCTTATCGTGAAACCCTTGCTGGCATTTACATTGAAACATTTGAAACTCAAAAGGCAATAAATGAACTTGAAAATATACTCCGACTTGATTCGCTGAATTATAACGCCTTATTTAACCTTGCTCAGCTTTATGAAGGAAACAAACCTTTACGCTCACTTGAGCTTTACAATAAGATCATTGAAAATTATGGATTGGAATGGAATGCTCTTCAAAGGATAGCTGAGTTATCCTTTCGGCTTGGTAGGTTTTCAGAATCGGCGCATGCGCTTGAAATGATGATAGAGATTGACCCATCAAATTATGACCTTCGTAAGTTAACAGCTGAAACATACATAAGCGCTGGGGAGCTTCAAAAAGCGAAATCAATTTTATCTGAACTTATTGAACTTAAACCATCAGATGTGCAGGCAAAGATAAGATATGGTGAAGTTTTACTCCAGCTTAAGGAAAGGGATGATGCTTTAAAAATTTTAAATGAGGTTGTATCTGATGATTCCGTTGGGTTTGAGTTAAAGTTTCAGGTGGTTGAGAGCTTATTTAAAAGTGCTGGTGAGGATGTAAGTTTAAAGGGCAAAGCAAAGGAGATTTTAAAAAATTTATCTTCAAAATATCCCAACGAGTGGAGAGCGCACTGGTTGCTTGGGATTATAGCGTCGGACGAAAAAGATAACGAAACCGCTTTTAATGAATTTAAAAAGGTTGTTGATATCAATCCTAAAATTGTTGAAGCATGGCGTGGGATTGGGATCGCACTTTATGAGATGGGTAAATTTGATGAACTTATCAGAGTAATGGAAGATGGTGTTGAAAAATTTCCAGATGATTTTTTCCTTAACTTTCTCCTTGGGCTTGGATATCATCGGCTTGAGCGTAATAGTGAGGCAGTTCAACCACTTGAGAGGGCTCTCTCGCTTGACCCGAAAAACATTGATGTCATAAGCACACTTGCCCTCGTTTACGATGCTATTGGTGAAGTGAGCAAATCTGATTCACTTCATGAGCTTGGTTTAAAAATTAGTCCAGATAATCATCTTATTTTAAACAATTACAGCTATACGCTTGCTGAACGAGGCGAAAAACTTGATATCGCCCTTGAGATGGCAAAGAAAGCAGTTGAACAAGAACCTGAAAACCCTTCTTATCTTGATACAATTGGGTGGGTTTACTTTAAACTTGGTGATTATGAAAAGGCAAGGGAATATATTTTAAAAGCAGTTGAAAAGGGAGGAAGCTCCGTTGTGGTTGAGCATCTTGGTGATGTATATTTCAAACTCGGAGATAAAGAAAAAGCGATGGAATACTGGAAAAAAGCCCTTGATAAAAACCCATCAAATGAAAAATTAAAAGAGAAAATAAAGCGTGGTCAGATGTAAATTCCCCATTCTTTTAATTCTTGGAATTTTTCTCATCTCGTGTGCCCCATCAAAAAAAATGTTGACTTACAAAGATTCTAAAATTTATTTTGAAAAAATAAAAGCAAGGGATAACTTTGTAAAGTCATTGACTGCAACTGGTAACATTACCGTTGACTCGCCTGAGTTTTCAAACTCTGCAAAATTAAAAGTAAATTTACGAAGACCCGATACTTTAATGCTTAAAATTGAAACGATATTTGGAATAGATCTCGGTGAAGTTCAGATTTATGCGGATAACTTTAAACTTATAGATAGATTTAATGATCGCGTTTTACAAGGAAAGGTTAGTGAGTATTTGCAAAAGTATCTTGGGATTGACTTAACCATTGATGAACTCGTTGACATTTTAATCGCCTGTCCGAGAGTTGGGGAAGTTGAATCGCAAAGTTTTGAAGATTATGAGTTTTTAGTTTTTGAAAAAAAGGAAGGGCGGGATGTGATTTTGAAATTTAATTCTGACCTTGAGATTGAAAGTTATGCTTTTTTTAAATCAGGTGTGAAAGTTTTTGAGGTGATATATTTAAAGTATGCCAAAGTTAAGGATATAACATTTCCGAGGGTTGTGAGAATTTATGATGGCTCTGGCAGGGGAATTTACTTGAATTTCTCGGAGATAAATATAAACAGCTGAAAAATGCGTCAAAGTAAACTTAAGAAAATTTCCGAAGTAATAGCAAAGTTTTTCAAGACTGAAAATCCCCCAAAGTCAAATCCACTTGATATTTTAATTGCAACGATTTTATCTCAAAACACAAATGATGTCAACAGCCATAGGGCATTTAAAAATTTGAAGGAAAAGTTTCCAAGTTTTGAATCAATTCTTACGGCTGATGTAAGTAAAATTGAGGAAGCGATAAAAATTGGTGGGCTTGCACATCAAAAAGCGGTAAGGATAAAGGAATTGCTTGTTGAATTGAAAGAAAAAACAGGTGATTTTGATATCTCTTTTCTTAAAAATTTGTCCATTGAAGAAGGTATTAAATTTTTGACTTCATTTAAGGGGGTTGGTTTAAAGACCGCTGGATGTGTTCTTTTGTTTGCTTTCAATAAAAATGTTTTCCCAGTTGATACGCATATACATAGAATTTTGAATAGGGTTGGGGTAGTTAAAACGAAAACTCCAGATGAAACATTTTTAAAGGTTCAAAAATTAATTCCAGACGGTTATGCTTACCAACTTCACACAGGGTTGATAAAGTTTGGGAGGATGATTTGTAAAGCCAGAGAGCCACTTTGCGGTATTTGCCCAATTTATAGAATTTGCGATTTTAAGCAGAAAAAAGTTTACAAAAGAAAAACTAAAAATATCAAGCCTGGTAAAAATAAGGCTGCGGAATTTATCCTGCTTGAAGAAATTTGAGTTTTTACGCAAAAAGTTTTTGTGTTTTAAAATTTAACAGTTTAATTTTAAGTGTCAATTAAAACAAAAATCTCAGGTTCCAATGATAGGAAGAAGAGAATTTTTAAGAAGCTCGCTACTTGTGGGGATTGGAGCGGTGCTTTCAAGAAAATTTAAAATTCCATCTTTTTTTGAGGATTCTAAAGCACGCCCGTCAAGTCAAGCAAGTTTGCCTGTTTTGATTTCAACTTGGAGGCAGGGTATAAAAGCAAACGAAATGGGCTTTAAAGTTTTATCAGAAGGTGGAACTGCGCTTGATGCTGTTGAACTTGGAGTGAGAACTGCTGAAGACGATCCAAATGTTATGAGCGTTGGATACGGTGGTTTGCCAGATGAGTGTGGGCATGTTTCGCTTGACGCATGTATAATGGATTGGGAATATAATGCCGGTGCCGTTGCCTTCGTCCAAAAATGTAAAAATCCTGTTTCAGTTGCGAGAAAAGTGATGGAATTGACAAAGCATGTTTTCATAGTTGGCGAAGGTGCAGATCGGTTTGCAAAATTGGTTGGCTTCCCGGAAGTTGATCTTTTAACGGATGAGGCAAGAAAAAGATGGCTTGAATGGAGAAGAAAAATGAGCCAAAGTGATAACTGGCTTTCTCCAGAAGAAAATCATGATACAATAGCAATGCTTGCTCTTGACAAACAAGGAAGAGTTGCTGGGGCTGTAACAACAAGCGGACTTGCGTGGAAAATTCATGGGAGGGTTGGTGATTCACCAATAATTGGAGCAGGTTTATATGTTGATGGTGAAGTCGGCGCCGCTGGATCTACGGGCGTTGGGGAAGCTGTGATAAGGACATGTGGAAGTTTTCTTGTCGTTGAATATATGAGAAACGGAATGCATCCGCAAAAAGCAGTTGAAGAAACATTGAAAAGAGTTTTAAAGGTTAATAAAAAGTGGATTGATAAAGATCCAAACTTTCAAGTTGCGTTCATTGCTGTTAATTTGAAAGGCGAAATAGGAGCGATGGGCTTGAGGAAAGGATTTCAATATGCACTTTACAAAGATGGAAAAAATCAGTTCCTTGATGCACCAAATTTAATTTAAAAAATTTAAAAGTTGGTAAAATGCGATTTAAATTTATCACCTTGCTTATTTTAACTTTTATAACACAGTTTAAATCGCAGGTAAAACTTGAAAATATAACGCTTGGCTCTGAATTTTCTTACGGGATCAGGGGGACAAATTATGTTACGAAAGCAGTTGGTTTTGGATTTGTTGGGGAGTTGAAACTTAAAACTGGTGAAAATTCACGCTGGGGGATTAGATTTATTTCTGGGTATAGTGACTTTAAGGTTGAGCCATCGGATTCAATGACAATTGAAAGATGGAATTGGGATTACTGGAAAATATGGTATCGTAATCATGTACGCTCGCTTATAGTTGATTCAAATTATGCTGTTGATTTAAATCCCGAGCAAAGGTTGTATGTTCTGCCTGTAAAAGTTTACTTTGGCAGAGATTTTTATCTGGGCGAAGTTAATTTCTTTGCTGGTTTTGGGGCTGGATTAGTTTTTTATGAAAGGGCATTTTGGTTAAATGAGACATGGTGGAAAAAGTTTCCAAATGTTTCTGGTGGTGAGACATATGTTTTTCAGTATTCGTTCAAAAACAACGCTCCAAGTAAGAAAGGAACTGTTTTAAATTTGGGTTTAAAAGTTGAAGGAAGATATAGAATAACGAAGATCGCTTCGTTGGTTTTCGGATTTGAATTTGAGCATTATCCGAGTGTAAATAAAATTGAAAAAGTTGAGTTTGGGAAGATTACACTTGGTGGTGTTGGGGAATCATATAAAAACTTTATTTTGAGGGATGTTTTTAAGTTAATAATCGGATTTTCGTTCAGTTATTGAAAATTTAATTTTTAGGTCAAATGAATAAATTAATTCTTGCGATTTTAGTTTTGTTTTTATTTAATATCTCACAGGCTCAGTTTTCCATTGCAACTGAAGGAATTTATATTGTTCCCGTTGGTGGTTTTTCTGGATGGTTTGATAATCATTATTCTGGGACAATTTACATCGGTCAGGTAAATCATGGAAATTCTTTTATCTCGGGCAGAGTTGAGTTTTATAGATTTGATCGTGAAAATACGAAAAAATTGTTTTATAAAGATTTAAATCTTGAGCTAAAACTTTACGGTGTTGGGGTTGAATACAGGCGTAATATTTTGAGGTTTAATTTTTTGAATTTTCATGGTATTATCGGGACTGGGGTGTATCGCTGGTTTGGGTTAAGAGGTGAATATTTCTTTAAAGATTCAGCAGGTAATGTCATTGATTACATTGCTGAGAGAAGGTATCAAGATTGGAGCGCTGGGTTTTGGGGTGGTGGAGGAGTTGAGGTGAGAGTTATGAAAAATTTATCTTTAAATTTAAGCACGAGATATCAGATAGTTGTTGGAGAGATGTGGCAAACACTTGCATTACGACTTGAACAAGCAAGCGGTTTTCAATGGATTGGAATTCAAGCGGGTGCACAGGTTAGATTTTAGTTTTAATTTCTTTTATGTAAGGCATTTTTAGAAGTTCGGATAAAAAGCGATGATGTGATGGGTGTTTATCGCAGTATGAGATCTCAATTTTTAAAATTCCATCTTCCTCGGTCAATTGATATTGATTTGGTTTGATCTCATGTTCGGTGAGGATTTCTATAAGTTCAGCTCTGCCTTTGCCTTTTTCATCAAAGATTTCAAGTTGAAGTGTTGTGAAATGACACTTGCCGAGAAGTGATTTTTCAATGTTTGCAAGGAATGTTAAGGTAACAAGAACGAAAGCTGTAAATACTGTTGCAAGGATAATTTGATTTGAGCCAATTGCAAGTCCAATTGAAGCGACGACGAAGATTGTTGCTGCGGTTGTCAAACCTGTTATTGTGCCTTTTGATTGAATTATTGTGCCTGCTCCAATGAAACCAATCCCAGTTACAACCTGTGCAGCTATTCGCCCGGGGTCACCTGAAATTTTCATTGATAAAATCATATAAAGTGTTGAGCCGAGGCAGATCAAAATGTTTGTTCTAAAGCCAGCGGGTTTACCCTTTAATTCTCTTTCAAGACCGATCAACCCGCCAAAGATAATGGCGAGGACAAACTTGAAAATATCAAGGTAAATTTCGGTCATTTTTCGTATTTAGTTTTTTGGAGAAATGAGCAAGATTCGCACATACCGCGGGCTCTTCGGAAATAAGCTTGTAAAAAGGTTTATGTTAAAACCTTATATCCAACCTCTTCAATCTTTTGTTTTACATCTTCTATGTTAAGTTCACCGGTATAAATTATCTCAAGGGTTTTACTTATGTGATCTGCTTTTGCGGAGACAACATTTTTTAACTGTTTAACTGCTTTTTCAACTGTCATCTCACAATGATGACAAGTCATACCTTCAACTGTTAATGTTAGTCTGTTCATTTTTCACCTCATAATTTTAATTTTTTAATTCTTAGGGAATTTGACACTACGAAAACTGAGCTGAAAGACATGGAAATTGAGGCAAAGACAGGCTTCAGGAGGATGCCAGCGATTGGGTATAAAATCCCAGCTGCTATTGGGATTAAAATCAAGTTATAAAAGAAAGCCCAGAACAAATTTTGTTTGATGATTTTATAGGTTTTTGCAGAAAGTTTTATCACTTGCAGGACTCCTTTGATATCATCTTTCATTAGAATCATATCTGCGGTTGCGGAAGCAACATCTGTTCCTGAGCCGATTGCAATTCCTACATCTGCTTTAGCAAGTGCTGGGGCATCATTTACTCCATCGCCAACCATTGCAACAATGTAGCCAGAGTTTTTAAGTTCTTCTATCTTTTCGGATTTTTGATCTGGCAAAACTTCAGCAAAAACTTTTTGAACGCCGATTTTATTTGCTATTGCTTTTGCTGTCTTGTAGTTATCCCCGGTTAAAATTGCAACATCTATGTTAAGTTTTTTAAGGTTTAGAATTGTTTCCCTTACATCATGTTTTATTGTATCCGCTATTGCAATTACACCAACAATTTTACCATCAACCGCAACAAATACCGGGGTTTTGCCTTCGTTTGTCAAAATATCAAGAATTCTCTCAAAGTTTTTCATTTCAATGTTTAAATTTCTCATAAATGTTATATTTCCGACAGCAACATTGCTTGAATCAACATTGGCAAACACACCTTGCCCGGGAATTGAGAAGAAGTTTTTAGGTTCATAAAGCTTCAAACCTCTTAGCCTTGCATATCTAACTATTGCTTCTGCGAGTGGGTGCTCTGAATTCCTTTCAACTGAAGCGGAAAGTCTCAAAAGTTCATTTTCTGGGATGTTTCCAAGTTTTATTATATCTGTTACCTCAGGTTTCCCATAAGTTATAGTTCCAGTTTTATCAAAAACCACGATGTTGACTTTATTTGCAATTTCAAGTGCTTGTGCGTTTCTTATTAAAATTCCATATTCAGCAGATTTCCCAGTTGCCACAACTATAGCGGTTGGTGTTGCGAGCCCAAGTGCACAAGGACAAGCAACAATTAAAACAGAAACGAAATTCATGAGCGCAAAAGTAAAACCGTATCCCAAGAGATACCATATCAAAAAGGTTAAAACAGCTATCCCAATTACAATGGGGACAAAAACTGAGGCGACTTTATCAGCAAGTTTTTGGACAGGTGGTTTTGTTGCTTGGGCATCTTTTACAAGCTGAATTATCTTTGAAAGAACAGTATCTTTCCCAACATTTGTCACCTTGAACCTAAAGCTTCCAGCTTTATTAAGTGTTGAACCTATTACATTGTCCCCGGGTTTTTTCTCAACAGGCATACTTTCACCTGTGATTATTGATTCATCAACCGAGCCATATCCTTCAACTATCACACCGTCAACAGGTATTCTTTCACCGGGTTTAACGAGAATTATATCCCCAGTTTTTATTTCTTTGACTGGGACAATTATCTCTTCTCCATCTCTGATAAGTGTTGCAGTTTTGGGCTGGAGTGAGGAAAGTTTTTTTATCGCCTCAGTTGTTTGCGCTTTTGCTTTTGATTCAAGAAGCCGTCCGAACAAAATCAGTGTTATTATAACTGCTGAAACCTCATAATAAACATCGGGTGCTTTCCCAATTGATGTAAAAATTTGTGGATAAAATGTAGCCACAACGCTGTAAAAATATGCTGATCCAGTTCCAATTGCTATTAATGTGTTCATATCCATAGACAAATATCTAAGTCCAGCAATGAAACTTCTGAAAAACTTCCCTCCGCCATAGAAAATAACAGGAGTTGCTAAGATGAAAAGAATATAGTTAACAAGCATCCTATTTTGAATGTGATAAACGAAATGCGAGAGCATATCAATAAGAATTAAGCCAGTTAGGACTGCACTGAGTATAAAGCGTTTCTTTAAATCTTCATATTCATTTTTTCGGATTATCTCATCGTAAAGTTCTATCTCTTCCTCTGAAAGTGGTGGCACTTTATATCCGAACTTCTCTATCTCTTCTTTTATGTTGTCAAGCGAGACAAGGGTTGGGATAAATTCAACAGTTATATTTTCAGTTGCGGGGTTAGCTAAAACATTTATAACCCCGTTTAATTTTGAGAGGGCGTTTTCAATATGGGGGGATGAAGCGGAGGAAATTCCTTCAACTGGAAAGGTTATTTTTTGTATCGCAACATCATAACCAATTGATTTTATTGATTTAATTATTTCCTTTGGATTTATCTTTTTATCTGGTTCAATTTCAATCGTTGCTTTTCCAGTTACAAGATTAACAGTTGCATTTTTAACACCTTGAAGTTTTAAGAGGTTGTTTTGAACTTTCAAAACACAGCTTGCACATGTCATCCCAATGATGGGTATATCTATCTTTACGGTTTTGCTTTCTTTAAGTTTTTCTATTTCCTTGCTTTTTTCGCTCATCTTTCCCAGCGAATGAAGGTTTTTTTCAAATATAAGTTTTCGGTTGAAAAAAAACAATCAAGATAATTTTCAAAAGAGATGCGGTTTTATTAAATTTACTTTGCACTGAAAAATATAGACACTAATTTGTGATGAGAAAACTTCTACTGCTTTTCCTTTTACCGTCTTTAATTCTTGCTCAAAAACCACAAGATAATCGCTCAACCAACATTGGGAGAATTGGGCTTGCGGTAAATTCTTATGGTCAAATTGGGAACGGTTTTAATCCATCTTTTTGGCCATCTCAGCCATCGTGTGAGTTCCCGATAAAGCCAGTCAGAACAAGGATTGAACATCTTTTCAACGGTGGTCTTTGGGTTGGAGGATATGGGAAAAGTGGATTAAGCGTTACAACTGCTACAAATGATAGACGATTCTCAAGTGAATTTACTCAGCAAATTGACCAAGGACTATATGAGCGTTCAAGCTTACTTGAGTCAAGATACTATAGCCCAGGTGCTATAAGTCATCAGGATTTTTATTGTGATTTTACAGATACGAACACAATAAATCCATTAACGGGTGAACCAATCTCTGGACATAATCCGCTTGGTGTTTCGGTTCACTTTGAAACATATGCTTGGCAATATTCAATAGCAGATAATTTCGTTATTTTAAATTTTACAATAAAAAATGTGGTTGATGTTCCTATTGAAAGTTTATATGTAGGACTTGTCACTGATCTTGTTGTGCGAAATACAAACTATAGATTTCCCGCCGAAGGTTCGGTGTTTTACTCTGGAACTGGGCTTGGTTATATTGATAGTTTAAGATTGCACTATGCGTTTGATGCTGAAAATAGACCATCAGATGGTCCAACTGATAGCTATATAGGTATAAAACTTTTAGGGACAGAACCTTTACTTGGAGGTCATCTTGATAGCTTAAATAAATATACAATCTATCAGGTTTGGCAGTTCAGAGCAAGCACTGGAGACCCAGATTTAATATCTCCATCAAATGATCAACAAAGATATGATAAGATGCGGATTCCTTTCCCTGCAGTGAAAATACCATATTTGAAACAGCCCGGAAATAGATACACGCTTTTATCAGTTGGACCTTTTCCAGTTTTATATCCGGGTGATTCTGTAAGTGTAGCTTTTGCAGTTATATGTGCTAAAAAATTTGGCAACGATCCACAACAAGATGATACACCGCTGAGTAAAAAACTTCTTATTGAAAGCGCTATATGGGCACAGAAAACTTATAATGGTGAAGATAGAAATGGAAATGGAATTCTTGATCCCGGTGAAGACCTTGACGGAGATGGTAAAATAACGAGGTTTATCTTCCCGACAATACTTCCGCCACCGAAAGTTAAAATAATCCCTGGTGATAGAAAAGTTGATATATACTGGGATAAATCAGTTGAAGATGTTGTTGATCCAGTTTTAAATAAAAAGGATTTTGAGGGTTATAGAATTTATATGACAAGACCTGGATTTGATATTGGATTTGTGCAATCCGGCGAAGATCCATATATTTTGCTTGCTGAATTTGATAAACCAGGAAATGAAATAGGTTTTAATACAGGCTTCAGCTCAATTAAACTTCCTGAACCAGCTATATTTCCTGATGACACAGTGAAGTATTATTATAGATTCACAATCCAAAACTTACTCAATGGTTGGCAGTATATTTTTGGCATTGAAGCATTTGATGAAGGTGATCCGATTAATAATATACCAAGTCAATCAAGTGTAAGGGTTTTGCGAAGGGTTGTGCCAGGAGCTCCTCCGACGGCGGATAGATCAAAAGAAGTTGGAGTTTATCCGAATCCATACTATGCAAAAGCAATATGGGATGGTTCGGGTGGAGAGCGAGAGAGAAAAATTTATTTTTATAATTTGCCGAGGAAATGCGAGATAACAATTTATACGCTTGCTGGAGATATAGTTGATAGATTTATTCACGATGCGGATACATACACTGGAACTGATATTCAATGGTTTCAAGTTTATGGAGATGGAACACAGAAATTTTCAGGCGGAGAACACGCCTGGGATTTGATCTCAAAATATGACCAAGCAATTGCAACAGGACTTTACCTTTTTACGGTTAAAGACCTTGAAACTGGCGAGATAAAGCGAGGTAAATTTGTGATAATTAAATAGCAATAAAAACATGAAGACAAAGAGAATAACAAAAGCAGAAGAAATAATAAAACGGTTGCCAGAGTTAATAGAAACAGATGAAAGTTTTAGGCAGAGGTTGTTTGGTATACTGCTTGAATATTTCCCTTCAAGACAGGAATACACTCAAATTTTAAAAGGCATAGATGAGATTATAAAGCGCTTGGAAGAACATGCGAGGGCGATAAAGGAGTTGAGCGAGAGGCAGGAGAGGCATTCGCAGATTTTGGAGGAGTTAGTTCGTGGTCAGGAGAGACATTCACAGATTTTGGAAGAGCATGCGAGAGCGATAAAGGAGTTGAGCGAGAGGCAGGAGAGACATTCACAGATTTTGGAAGAGCATGCAAGGGCGATAAAGGAGTTGAGTGAGAGGCAGGAGAGGCATTCGCAGATTTTGGAGGAGTTAGTTCGTGGTCAGGAGAGACATTCACAGATTTTGGAAGAGCATGCGAAAAAATTGGAAGAGCATTCAAAGGCAATTGAAATGCTTATAAAAGAAGTTTATGAGTTGAAGATAACTGTTGGTGGACTTGTTAAGGAAATGGGCGAGATGAAAGTGGAGTTTATTCGGCTATCAGATGAAGTTTCAAAGTTAAAGGTTACAGTTGGGAATATAGGAGCAAGATGGGGAATTATGACAGAGGATATGTTTAGAAAAGCTTACGAAGAAATCTTGAAAGCTCTCTTTGGACTTGAATATAGAGTTGAAAAACGAAAGATAAAATATGATGGTAAAGAATCTGAAATTGACATTGTGATTTCAAATGCTAAGGAGATAATTGTTGAAATTTCAAGCTCAGTGAATAAAGAAAAAGCGGGAAGAATCGCTGAGAAAGTTAAAGCTTACAGAAAAGAACTTGGAAAAGAAATCCCAGCCTATGTTATAACTGCAAGTGCCTCAGCTGAATCAGTTATTTTTTTAGCTGGCGAAGATATTAAGGTTATAACACCTGAGCCATCTGAAGAAGAAGTTTAAAAAACAGAAAAACAAATTAATGGTATCAAAGATGAAAAAATTATTTTTCGTTATCATTTTGATTTCATCTGTAGCATTTTCTCAAAGTCCATTTCCGCTTGTTCCAATTCAGCAAATTCAATGGGTTCATCCTGATTCATTAAGGAAAGCAGATAGTTTGCAAACTGCTGGGGTTGCCTTCAATGCAGCTAACTTTCCCCATTGGATTGAGGATTCAAGATATTGGCATGTCCCACCGCTTTCAGCAACTCAATACGGCGATACTGTTACAGTTGTTGGGATAGTGTTAAATAAACCACAAATGTATGCTCTCGGTAATAGATACGCTGTGTTCATTCAAGATACCGCAGGTGGACCTTGGAGTGGAATTATTGTCCTGGCAAACGATACAACCTCTCCAAATACTCAAGCGACAGGGATTCAAGTTCTTGATACGGGGATGGTTGTAAAGGTTGTTGGAAGGGTTGAGGAATTTCCAAATGCATCAAGCACTGGATATACGGAGTTGTTCACAGTTATACCTGATCCTCAAACAGGTCAGATAATTCCAATTGAAGTTCTTGATTGGAAGTTGAGCAGACCAGAACCTGTTGAAGTCAGGGTTTCGGATTTAGTTAAAGGAAACGCTTCTGCTACTGGAGGGCATCAAATTAATTTTTCCAACGGGGAACAATGGGAAGATGTTTATGTGATAATAAAAAATGTTTCGGTTATTAATCGTAGCGGAACTGTTGGAGGTAGGTGGACCTGGTGGATTGGCGATGATTCAAATAATGTTATACAAGTTTATGATGGTTCAAGATATTTTAGAGGTGGTTCGGGTGCTTATGATCCAAATTGGACTCCGCCACCAATTGGGACTAAACTCAAACATATTCGGGGTGTCATAGTTGGCGTTGGTAGTGGTTATGCAATTACACCGCTTTATCCTGGCGATGTAGAAATACTTTCATACGCTCCAGAAATAAACTACGCTTTTACAGAACCACAAAAAAGAGAACCTGCTTTACCATCAAGCAATGATCAAGTAAAGATAAGAGTAATAGTTAAGTCAATAGATCCTGAGCCAGGAGTTGTGATTGATTCGGTTAAACTTCTTTACAGTGTAAATTACGGTGGATTTAATGAAGTTTTAATGTCAAAAGTCCGTGGAGATACATTGTGGGAAGGTATAATACCACCTCAAGCGAATGGCTCGCTTGTAAGATACTTTTTCAAAGCATGGGATTCTAAAGGTCAATATTCTCAACTTCCAGGTGATACTTCTCAAAACATTTACTTTTATTTTGTTAAAGATGGTGAATTGAAGATAAAAGATTTGCAATATACGATTTTAAAAAATGGGAATACGGGGTTCTGGGATTTAAGAGTAAAGGTTTATGGTATCGTGACAGCTGACACAACTGACTTCCCTGCAGAATCTATCCCGAACGCTGGGAGTAAAGAGCAGTTAAGAGTATATATTCAAGATGACACTTCCGCCTGGAGCGGGATTCGTTTATATGGTAGCAAGTCATATGTTGCAAAGCGTGGTGATAGTGTTGAGGTTATTGGAATTGTAAGGGAAAGAAATAATGTAACTGAAATTGTCGTTGATAGCATAAGAATTATTGAGCGTGGTAAACCAGTTTATGCACCAGTTATAGTTAGAACTGGTGAAGTTGGAAATAAGCCAAATGGAACAGAAATCTCCGAGAAATGGGAAAGCATGCTTGTTGAGTTTAGAAATGTGTCTATTACAGATATTGATCCCGATAGAAATGGAGGAACATTTAGGGAGTTTGTGGTTGATGATGGGACTGGTCCTTGTAGGGTAAATGACGATGGCGCTTATAAATATTCAAATTATCCTGCTGATACATCACTTGGTTTTAAATTACTTTATGTTGGGAACAAGATAAGTTATCTTCGTGGTATATTTTACTTTTCATTTGGGAACTATAAGCTTGAGCCAAGGCAGGATGATGACTTTGGGACGGTGACAAAAGTTGTCATTGCTTACAATTCAGAGATACCCGATAAATTTGAGCTTTTGCAAAACTATCCGAATCCATTTAACCCGTCTACTTACATTGAGTATAGGTTGCCAAGACAATCTCGTGTGACATTAAAGGTTTATGATGTTCTTGGTCGGGAGATTGCGACATTGGTTGATGAAGTTCAAAATGCGGGCTCTTATAGGGTTAAGTTTGAGAATTCTCAAATTTCAAGCGGTGTTTATTTCTATGTTTTGAAAGCGGGTAACTTTGTTGATGTGAAAAAGATGATTTTGCTCAAGTAAATAATTGGAATCAAAATTTTGGAGATGGAGATGAAACTTAAGCTTTTGTTCTTTGCGGTTATCTTGCTTACTTATGGTTGTGTTAAACACAAGGTGGCGGAGCCTTTCCCAAATGCAAAACCCGAAACTTATATTTCGCTTTTCCCAGATTCAACTTTGAATCAATCAACAAGTAATCTACATATTCATTGGTGGGGAGTTGATAAAGACGGTTGGGTTGTTGGTTATGTTTTCAGCTTTGATAGGGTTAATTGGTTCTGGACATTTAAAAATGATAGTATTTTTAAACTTCAGATTTTTGGAGCTGATACAAGTTATAATTTCTGGATTTTTGCGGTTGATAACACTGTTAAGATTAAATTTAGCGAAGGACAGAGGGTTAATTTTGTTGATAAAGATGGTGATGGGTTGTGGAGCCTTGGGGAGAAATTTGAAATTTCGCCTGACGACTCATATGATGATACGCCAGCAAGCCTAACATTTCCGATCAAAAATACACCGCCAACTGTTGAATTTGCAATGACAGGTGAATTTGCAGGGACGCGCCTTGATGTTCCAGATACAACTTTCCCAATAGTTTCGTTTCAATGGATTGCATCAGATATAGATGGGGATAATACAATTTCAGAATTTTGGGTTGCTTTAAATGATACATCGTCTTGGGTTGTTGTTCCTGGTCAGTTTAGATTTTTAACATTGCTTGCTGAAAATTTTTCTCAAAGTGATACCATTGCCGATGCTTTTGTTATTCCAAGTTCAACTCAAACACTTGGGCGTGCTCCTGTTCAGGGAACTTTGAAAATGCGTTTAAATGGTGAAAATGTCTTTTATCTTAAGGCTCGTGATATCGCTGGCGCTTTCAGTAGAACAATAAGAATGCCATCAGAAGAAAAAAAATGGTTTGTTAAAAGACCAAAGGGGAATCTTTTAATAGTTGCTGATTATGGTGTTGCGGATAACTCAATCAATTTTTATAAATCGGTTTTTGATACGCTTGTAGGTGGGAATTATGATGTTTGGGATTTAAGAGTTGGCTCAAGATATCCAAGACGCGGAATTTTAGTTCCACCTTTCCCAAGAGTTGATTTCAGTGAGGTTTTAACGAGATTTTATAATTATGTTTTTTGGGTTGCAAGTGATGAAGTAAATTTTGACATAGCAGCGATTTCGTTACCGAAGTTCAAATCTCAGGGTGGCAAAGTTTTATTCTCATTTATATTGCCACAGAGCACAACGCCTGATTTTGATGTTGGTAAGGCTTTAAGTGATCTTTCGGGCGTGGTTGATAGTGTTAGCTCTACACCGTTGACTGGTTTTGTTCCAGCGGGGACGAGAATTTTAAATTATAACCCTATAAATCCAGCGGAACAATCAGATTATCCGATTTTAGTTCGGGATAGTCCTGCGGATAACCCCGTTGATGGTGGTAAAATACTTGCATTTTTGAGAGCACTTTACCCATCAGCAAGCGCACATCCTATTTACTGGCTTGAGCCTCAAAGCGCATGGGGAAACCGTAGCTTCACAATAGGGGCAGAATCAATTGACAAAAACTTTGTGCTTGTTGGCTTTCCGATATATAGATTTAATGGAGGAACGAAAAAAGCCGGAGAGTTTATTTGGAAAGTTTTCAATAACTTTGGCGCACTTGGCAAATTTTCTTCGCTTAAAAATTGAAAAATTTAGAGGTGAGTTAAAAATGGGATATTTGTTTAAATCAATCCTGATTTTGCTCTTTTTGTTGGGATTGACCCAAGCTCAGGAAAAGGGTAAAATAATTGGAAGAGTAGTTGATGAAAAAACTGGTGAGGGTCTTCCAGCTGTGAATGTCGTTGTAAAAGGAACTTATTATGGAGCTGCGACGGACTTTGATGGGAAATTTGAAATTAGAAATGTTAATCCTGGAACTTACACAGTTGAGATTTCAATAATTGGTTATAAGAAGGTAACTATAACAGGAGTGAAGGTTCCCGCTGGTGGAATAGCTGATTTAAAAACCATAAAGATGGAAGAGACTGTTTTAACGCTTGAGCAAGAAGTTGTTGTAATTGGTGAAAAGCCACTTTTTAACATTGAAGAAACGCAGTCAAGGAGAACGATCACGGCTGAAGAAATTCAAATTGCCCCAGTTCAAAATGTGAAGGACATTGTAACACTACAAGTTGGAATTGTTTATAGTGATGAGGGAGTGCATATCCGAGGTGGGAGAACATATGAGAGCGCTTATCTTGTTGACGGCGTTTCAGTGCAAGACCCACTTGCCGGAACCGGTTTTGGATTGCAGTTAAGTCCAGATGCAATAGAGGAAATTGAAGTTATAACAGGTGGATTCAATGCTGAATACGGTCAAGCTACATCAGGAGTTGTAAGAGTGAAAACAAGAGAAGGCGGGGATAAATTTCAAGGTAGATTTTCTTATAAGTTTGATCATTTTGGGCTAAACAATAATTCAAAATCAAACTTTAATACCGATATTTTTGAGTTTAATTTAGGAGGTCCGTTTTTAAATATATTGCCTGGGAAATTGACATTTTTTACAAACGGAAGCATTGGTTTTTCAGACGGATATACTTATGGAAGAACGGGGAAGAGACCCGGGAGGCTTTATTCGTCGCTTTTTAAAGAGATATTTGGTGGCAAATATAGTTCTTTCTACACTCCGCGTGCAGAAAATAATTATATGGGGATGTTTAAATTAACTTGGAAACCAACGACTACCTTCAAACTAAATTATACTTTTGGCTTTTCTGCAAGTGTGAATCAAAATACTCGTTCACTTCAAATTACGCTTGAATATGTTGAACCTGGACCTGGGTATCAGTATGAGTTTCAAAACATCCTTCAAAACGCAAATGTTTACTCTCACATAAATTTGAATCATCAAATTGCCGTCACACACACATTAAGTGAAAAAACATTTTACGAGCTTAATTTTAGCAGGTATTTTACTCGTTTAAGAAGCGATGCGAATGGACTTGATTGGAGAAGTTATAAAGAACCAAGGGATGTTCCGCAATTGCCTCCATATTATTATAATACCGAAAGCGATACAATTAGGTTAATTCCTGGCGATGGATTTTATGATACTGGAAATCCGTTTACATGGCACGATCATTCTGCTGTTGAATATACAATTAAAGGGGATTTAACTCACTTTTTCAGTGAAAGGAATAAGTTTAAAACTGGATTTGAAATGACATTTCAAAGGTTAAGATTTGTTGATATATATCAGCCGTGGGTTCCGCCGATGGGATTAAATAATGACCTTTACGAAGTTAGCCCAGCCTTTGGTGCTTTTTATGCACAGGATAATATAACTTTTAGCGGAATGATCTTGAATTTTGGTTTGAGATTTGATTACTGGTTTCCTGGAAAATTTGTTGATGATGCAGTTAGAAATCCGCAGGTCGTTACGATCTCGGACGAGGCAAGGGAAAGGTATTTCCGTGAAACATATAATTTCTTCGGTCGCAGATGGAAAGGACGGCTAAGCCCAAGACTTGGAATTTCTCACCCTATTTCCGATAATCAAACTTTGTTTTTCTCCTATGGGCATTTTTCAAAAAGACCACGCCCTCAATTTGTTTACGCAAAACTTAATCCAGTAACCGCAAGATCAACTTTCCAAAAATTTGGAAATCCAAACCTTAATCCAGAGACAACGGTCGCTTATGAACTTGGTCTTAGAAATCAACTTTCTGAAAATGATGTTTTAACAGTCACCGCTTATTATAAAGATATTTTTGACTATGTAACAACAAGGCAAGCAAGAATAACAATAGCGGGACAACTTGGAAGAAGTTACATAACTTATGTTAATCTTGATTACGCCAGAAGCAGAGGAATTGAAGTTGAATATAAAAAGAGAGTTGGCAGATGGCTCAGGGCAACTTTAAGTGCTTCTTATTCAATTGCAACAGGTAAAAGTTCATCTCCAGATGAAGGAGTTCTTGCGATAAGAGGTGAAATTTATGAAAATATCAAAGAAACTTATCTTGTTTGGGATAGACCAATTCAAGCATCAGCGATATTTAATTTTTATGTTGATAAGGGCAAGGGGATATTCGGATTTGGTAAAGGGATACTTGATAATTTTAACCTTTATCTGAGAGCATTTTATCAATCTGGAAGGCGATATACACCATATTACTTTACTGGCGATACATTATCAAACGGGAAACCTGTTTATGTTCCAGATTTAAGAAACAGATACAGCAAAGTTGGAAAGCCTTGGTTCTGGGTTGATTTGACATTTGAAAAATATATAAAATTTGGTGGTCTTGAATTTACATTTTTAATTGAGGTGACAAATCTTTTTGACAATAAGAATTCGCAGATAATTAATCCTGTAACTGGAAGGGCTTATGAATTTGGTGATCCGACGCCTGTTGAGTGGAACGATCCGCTTTACCCGGAACTTCAAGCACCCGTTGATCCATTTCCGTTTAATCCAGCAAGATATTTGCCTCAAAGAAATGTAAAACTTGGTTTGTCTGTAAGATTTTAAAACAATTAGAAAATTCGCTATGAGAAAAATATCACTTTTGCTTTTGTTTTTACTTTTGATAACCTGTTTTTCTTATGCTCAACTTTTTCCAGTTCTTGGTTCACAAAGGGCGGGAATTTCAACAGCACAATTTTTAAAAATCCCTGTTGGCGCAAGGGCTGTTGGAATGGCTGATGCATTTGTGGCAAACGCAATGGATGCCTCGGCTTTATATTGGAATCCTGCTGGAATTGTCCAATTTGGAACTAATGAGATTATCTTCTCCCATACAAACTGGGTTGTTGATATAAAGCATGATTTTGTCGGGGGAGTTTATCGTCTCTCAAGAAACGACGCAATCGGTGTTAGTCTGACAGCGCTTTATACGGATGATATGGAAGTTACAACAGAGACACAACCCTATGGTACGGGAAGATATTTTAAATATATTGATATGGCGGTTGGTTTAACCTATGCGAGAAGATTAACAAATCAGTTTAGCTTTGGTCTAACGGTTAAATATATTGATGAGACAATTGATGTCTTGAAAATGCGTGGTGTCCTTGTTGATTTTGGGACTTTTTACTGGACAGGGCTTGGAACATCAAGGTTTGCGATCTCAATTTCAAATTTTGGTGGAGATATCGCACCGAGGGGCGAGGTAACGCTTTTAAACGGCGATAAAATTTCATCATTCCAATCATTTTCACCCCCGACTATGTTTAGATTTAGTTTTGCCTTTGAACCAGTTATGAATGAGTTTCATAAGATTACAACTGCAATTCAACTAAATCATCCAAATGATAACGCAGAAAATTTTGGGATAGGGTTTGAGTATGGATTTAAGGAATCTTTTTTCCTTCGCGGCGGGTATAAGATAAATGCTGATGAACAAAACTTTACATTTGGCACTGGTGTTGCCCTGAAGATGGGATTTTTAAAATTAAACTTTGACTATGCTTTTGCAAAATTTACAAGGCTTGGTAATACACATAGGTTCTCGCTTTTGTTTAAGTTTGATTGAAAATAAAATTTTTATCTCTGATGAGGAAAATATCAATCTTTCTGTTTTTGGCTGTCAAAGCACTTATATTAATTGGATGTGGGAAAGAGCTTGATATTTCGCAATTTAACGATATTCCGAGAGGAATTTCAGTCTCTGATACAGTTTATGTAAAAGAAGGTGAAGATTGGAAAAAAGCAGGGGCATTGGAATTTAATCAGCCTGAAGATATATACATAGGGCATGATGGATTCGTTTATATAGCTGACACGGGAAACGATAGGGTCGTGATGCTTGACCTTGCTGGAAATTATATTGGCGAGAAAAGAATTTTACATCCAGTTGCAATCGCACAGGACCGAAGATTTAATCTTATAATTGCTGGGGAACTTATAAAAGGAAATTACAGATACGGAGCAATTTACAAAGTGAGGTTATTTGAATCTGGGCATAACATCAATATAGCAAGGATTGATACAATTTATTGGGAACCCGAGAAGCCAGCGAGAAGATTTACTGGCGTTGCAGAGCTAATAGACAATAGTTATTATGTTTGTCGTGTTGGACCTGATAATACAAGTTTATTTGATCCGGATAATATGATTTTGCACTTTAGCAAAAATGATTCTCTATATCCGCGCGAATATATTGACCTTACTCCAAATCTTGATGCAACTGGTAGCGGAATCCGTTCAATAAATCAGATGAGTGCAATTGTGACTTTTTCTGATAGGAGGAGAGCGAGCGATTTTATAATTGCACAAACCGACCCAGGGGCAAATTTTAAGGTTAAGTGGTTTCGCTTCAACCCCGGAAGCGAAGTGGTCCCTCCAAACTGGGAAGCTTATTTTAAACCAAATGCGACTGACTTAACGACACAGAATATTTTTGTAAGCCCAGAAGATGTAACGCTTGATACGAGAAATAATATCTATGTGATTGATTCAGCTCTTGATTCTTTGATGAAATTTGATGTGAGAGGGAAACTTTTAAAAGAATCTTTCGGTCCTGGTAAGCTTGGGAATGACAGGCTAAAAAATCCAAAAGGTGTTGCCTGGTTTGATAGAATTCTTTACATCGCTGATACAGGAAACAATAGAATCGTTAGGTATAAATTATCAACAGATATAAGATAAAAAACTCCCCCGAGTTGGGGGAGCACTTGCTCATTTTAAGATATTCAATTTGCAGTTTCGCCAGGCTTAAGTTCAATCACAGCATTTTTAAACTTTGCAGGAAGATACTTTTTTAACTCTGCTGGTGTTCCGGCAAGGATTGGGAATGTCCCGTAATGCATTGGGATTACATATTTCGGTTCAACAAGTTTAATTGCTTCAGCAGCTTCCCTCGGGCTCATTGTAAAATGTCCTCCGATGCAAACGAGCATTAGATCAGGGCTATAGAGTTTTTTAATCCATTCCATATCCCCAAACAAACCTGTGTCCCCGGTGTGATAAACCTTGAAGCCGTTTTCAAATTCAACGACAAAGCCAGCTGGATTTCCACCTTCAATTATCTTATCACCGTCGGAAATCCCAGAGCTATGAACAGCTGGAACCATTGTGATTTTAATTCCATCAACTTCAACGGTTCCTGAGTAGTTCATTCCAATAAGTTGTTCCTCGGGCACACCTTGCTTTGCAAGATATCTTGAAATTTCAAAAATGCAGACGACTTTTGCACCGCTGTTTTTTGCAATTTCTGGGGCGGAGCCAACATGATCAAAATGTCCATGCGTTAAGAGAATTATGTCTGCTTTTGTGATGTTCTTAGCTGATTCCGGGGCTTTTGGATTGTCAAGCCAGGGATCAATTAACACAATCTTACCATTTGGGGATTTCAAAAGAAATGCAGCATGCCCAAGCCATGTCACTTCCACACCTTTGAATCTCTTTGCTGTTGTTTTCTTTTCAGATGCAACCGCTGTTAGCCCCACAACGACCAATGAAATGATCGTGAAAAGTATAAATACTTTCATTTTCTTATCCCTGATTTTGTTTTTTTATAATTTCAAAAACTTCACTAAAATTTGCAAGCAAATTCCGCATCCAGCATTAAGGGTTTGACTTTCTCACCGCATCTCTTATAGCTTCAGCCACAACATAGGAGGAAAGCTCTGCTAAAATTTCAAATTCTGTTTTAACTTTGCATGTTGCAAGTGTGAAGATGATATCCCCGTCATAGCTTGTGTGGGCTGGGCGAATTGCTCTTGATATGCCGTCATCAGCTCGTTTGGAAATTTTATAGGTTTCAAGCTTTGATAAAATAGCGTTGGTCATCACGCAGACGAGGGTTGTATTTGTTCCGAATTGAATTTTTCTCTGCAACGCGAAACGAAACTTTTTATCCTCAGCGATAAATTTACCATTTGCTTTTGCTCCCGCTATTATTTTGCCATCTTCATCAATTATATCGCCAACTGAATTCACAACAGCGACGGCTGAAACAATTAACTCATCAATTTGAACAATTGAGAAACCAACCCCGCCGTTCATCCTGTATTCAAATCCTGCCCATTTCCCGACGGTTGTCCCAGTTCCTGCTCCAACAAGTCCTGTTTCAAAATTAACACTGGCATTTAAACAGGCATTGTAACCATCTTCGGCGGTTGGTCTTATTTTGGGGTTTCCAACATTTAGATCGTAAACTACAGCAGCAGGGACAATCGGAATCTTAGCCCATGGCGTTTGATAGCCAATTCCGTTTTCCTCAAGGAAACGCATAACCCCATCAGCACAAGCAAGACCAAAGGCGCTTCCGCCTGTTAAAACAATGGCATGAACTTCAGAGACAGTCATATCTGGTGATAAAAGCTCAAGCTCACGACTCCCGGGAGCATTTCCACTTACGAAACAACTTCCAACTGTGTTTGGCGGGCACAATATCACGGTGCATCCTGTCAACGCTTCTTTATTTGTTGAATGCCCGATTTTAAAACCGAGCTTTTCAAACATGGCTTTTTATATTTATATTTTTTCAAAAAACATCAATATTCCGATCACAATAAAAGCAATCGCAGCTACTTTTTCTATTATATGTTCGGGGACAAATTTGGTTATCACATTTCCAAAAAAGGCTCCAAGAAGTGTAATGATTCCAAAAGCAATAATCGCACCAAGGAAGACAGAAATTGGCTTCTTTGATTCGGCAGATAAAGTTAACACTGCAAGTTGAGTTTTATCTCCAAGTTCAGCCAGAAAAATTGCCCAAAAAGTGGTGAGAATTACTTTTAAAGACATCTTTTATCTCCTTTTTGTTTTTCTGTAATTAAAAAATAAAAGATAAAGTGAAACAAACCCACCACCAAGTATATCGGCAAGGGCATCGGTTATATCCGGGCTTCTTCCAGGGACATACTCTTGATGAAGCTCATCTATTATTCCATAAATTACGCAGATTAAGAAAGCGATCGCTATGCTGAAATTTTTAAAAAAGGCACTTTTATCTTGGTATTGAAAACCCCGATAAATAAGATAAGTTAATATCCCAAACAGGCATGCATGGACAAGTTTATCAAATAGATCAAATGGCTGTTCAGGGAAATAATTTCCCGGAATTGATGAGAGAATGAATATAATCCCCATCCACGCAAAAGCGGGAAATTGATATTTTAAAAAATTTTTCACCCCTTTTCTTCTTTTATAACTTTTTGAATTGCATCTGGGATTGCGTTTAAAATATCCATTGCCATCATTGGAAGTTCGCCAAGTTTATCACGAGCGATATCGCCCGCAAGACCGTGTAAATAAACCCCACAGATTGATGCATCAACTGCGCTTAAACCTTGTCCCATAAATCCTGCTATCATGCCGGTTAAAACATCTCCGCTTCCTGCTGTTGCCATTCCAGGATTTCCAGTTGGATTTATAAAAACTTCACCCTCTGGATTGGCAATCACAGTTGTATCCCCCTTAAGGACAAGCACGACACCGTATTCAACCGCGAAATTTCTTGCAACCTCTATTTTTTCTCGTTCAATTTTTTCAATGGGTAAATCTGTCAAGCGTGAAAATTCACCAGAATGCGGAGTTAAAACAATTTCATTATGCAAACTTTTTAATATGTTCAAATTTCCAACAAGTGCGTTTAAACCGTCTGCGTCAATTACCGCTTTCTTATTTAGTTTTTTTATGACATTTAAAATTACCTGTTTTGTTTCATAATTTTTTGAAATCCCCGGACCGATTATTAAAACATCAGCCCATTCAATATATTCTTCAATTAGATCAAGCGCGTTCCAACCAATTGTATGCTCGTTTGTTTCCGGTAGTGGTAATTTCATCACTTCTGTTAATTTCATTTCAAGTATTGGACTTAAACTTTCTGGGACGCCAGCTATTACTGCTCCCGCGCCGACTTTCATAGCGGAAAGCGTTGACATGGTAGCAGCCCCAGTAAGTCCCGGGGAACCGACAAGGGCAAAAATTTTCCCACAGCTATACTTATGTACATTGAACGGTCTGACGGGTAACCTTCTTTTAACATCAAGTGATTCAAGATAATAGGTTTTTATTCCCATAAGTTGATAAACAAAGCTTGGTATCCCGATATCAATTATATAGATTTTCCCAGGCAAAATCTTTCCCATATTTAACATAAGTCCTGTCTTTGCTAACCCCATCGTTGCGGTAAGGTCAGCCCGAACAGCAATTCCCTCAACTTCGCCTGTATCTCCGTTTAAACCAGATGGGATATCCACCGAAACAGTGTAAGCCCTTACGGTATTGATCCAATTTATTACATCATAAAACAAACCTTGCACTTTTCCTTTGAAACCTGTCCCAAATATAGCATCAATTACAAGGTCAGGCTTTGGATATTTCTCAAGTTCTTTTACATCTTTTAGTGTTATTATTTCAAAAGTGTCGGTTTTAGGTTTATCTTTTTGAATTTTTAACGCGATTTCATAGTTAGTTTTCGTGTCCCCGTGTAATTTCTCTGGCGCAACAAGAAGAAAGATATAAACCTCAGCTCTCATCCCAAAAAGTTTTCTTGCGACGGCAAGTCCATCACCCCCATTGTTTCCGCCACCGCAAAAGACAAAAACTTTTTTCCCTGCAACGCCTCCATATTTCATCAAGATTGATTGTATCACACCTTGTGATGCATTTTCCATCAATAAAATTCCTGGAATCCCGAGTTTCTCTATTGCATAACTATCACATTTTCTAATTTCCTCCGGGGATGCGACAAGAAGCATAAACTTTCAAAAATTTTTGTTTTATAGTTAAAACAACCTCTCAAAATATTTTGTCACCAATGTTGGCAGAATTCCTGTTATAAATACACCTATTGCAGAAACAAGCACTGCAAATGCACCTGAAATTGAGATTTTTATTTCATTTGGATTATGAATTGTTTCAGGAGCCGGTTCTTTAAGATACATATTTACAACCACATTCAGATAGTAATAAACAGAAACAAGCGTTGCAAGTACCCCGGCAACTGCAAGCCATGTCATTCCAGCTTGAACCGCTGAAGCGAAAAGATAGTACTTTCCAACAAATCCAGCAAATGGGGGGAACCCTGTCAATGCAAACATAAAAATGGACATCAGAACACCAATTAAGGGTTTTCTATGTCCAAGCCCAGCGTAATCTTTTATATCAAGTGATTTATTTTCTTCTTTTTCAACTATTGAAACAACCCCGAAAGCACCAACTTGCATAAGAACATAAGCAAGCGAATAATAAAGAATTCCTTGTTTACCAAGTTCATTTGCGGATGCGAGCCCAACCAAAATATATCCAGCATGGGCTATACTTGAATAAGCAAGCATTCGCTTAATGTTCGTTTGGGAAATTGCTATTATATTCCCAAGAGCCATGGATAAAACTGAGATAACAGCTATTGCCTGCCTTACCTGTTCATTTGTGCCATTTAAGCCAAAAATAAAGACGAGAACGAAGGCACCAAACGCTGCTGATTTTGAAACTGCGGACATGAAACCACTTGCAGGTGTGGGAGCTCCTTCGTAAGCATCGGGTGCCCACATATGAAATGGGACAGCAGCAACTTTAAAAGAAAATCCTATAAGTAAAAATCCAACGCCAAGCCAAAATAGAAAATCGCTTTGGTAATTTTGGAGATTTGCAGAGATAATTTTTAAATTCGTTGTCGTTGTGCTTCCATAAATAAATGTAATCCCAAACAACAAAAACCCGGTTGCAAAAGCCCCAAGAAGTAGATATTTCAAACCGGCTTCGTTTGATTTCGGGTCTGTGCGGACAAAACCAGAAAGAACATAAAGAGAAATTGACATTAACTCTATCCCGAGAAATGTAATAATTAAATCAAGACCGGAGGCAAGAAACATCATGCCAGCAGTTGCAAATAAAATCAGTATATAAAACTCACCATAGTTTGTTTTTCGCTTAATAAGATAATCCTTTGAAAGTAAAATTGTAAGCAAAGCCCCAAGACAAAAAACGAAATCAAAAAAACTTGCATATCCTCCAACGGCAATCATACTGTTAAACGCTGTTGAATACATCGGATAAGTGTAAATTGAGAAAAATCCAGCAACGATAAGTGAAATTATACTGAAAATATAACTAATGGTTTCGCTTTTTTTGAAAAGTGCTTCTAAAATAACGACAATTAACCCAGCTAAAGATACAGTTAAAATAGGTGATGTTCCTATCAAATCCGTGTAAAAGCTCATCGCTTGTTTGTGTTTAATTTTGAATTTTTATTATCTAAAGAAGATGAACCATATAAATGTGAAAATCGGCAATAAAATTGGCATTGAGTACTTGATCATATAACCAAAGAAACTTGGCATCTTAATATGTGCTTGTTCGGCTATTGATTTAACCATAAAATTAGGTCCGTTCCCAATATATGTCATCGCTCCAAATATAACTGCGGAGACAGAAATTGCCTGAACATATTTCCATGAATCATTGGTTACTGGAAAAACACCAGAATTATGTAAAATTTGAAGATGGCTTAAGTCGTTTGGGGAAAGCATCCCAAGCATTGCTTTCATATGAATTGGATTATCAACGCTTAAACCATGCAATCCAAAAGCTGCGCTCAAGAAGTTAAGATAGGTTGGAGCGTTGTCAAGGAAAGACGATAACACACCTGTGCCCCAGAAAAATTGACCCGGATGAGTGATCCCAAGTTTTTCTGCGTTTAGCTCAAGCCAATCAAGGGCGGGAACCATAGTCGCAAAGATTCCAGCAAATAATATCGCAACCTCTTTTATCGGGATAAAGTTGAAATCATTTCTTTCGTGGATTTCTCTTTTTGTTGTAAGATAACTTGCCACTGCTGAACCGATCATTATAATCTCACGAATTGGTTCCTCAAGGAAAACCGCACCAAGAATTATCGCAAGAAATATAACATTGTGCAAACCTTCAACCACTGCTTCCTCACCCTTTGCTTCAATTTCTCTTTCCATTACATCGGGTAACTTTTTATAATTGTATCGGTCAATAAGATAAAATACAAATAACACAGAACCAACAGCTATTAACCATATATACCAGACTCTCGTTATCACCCAGAAAAATGGAACTCCTTTAAGGTAACCCAGGAAAAGAGGTGGATCCCCTATTGGGGTCAGCATACCACCAATGTTTGAAACAATAAAGATAAAAAAGACGATATGATAACCAGAAATTCTATATTTATTCAACCTTATGTAAGGTCTTATTAAAACCATTGAAGCGCCCGTTGTCCCGAGGAAATTTGAAATGATGGCTCCTATCCCAAGAAGTATAACATTTGCAATTGGAGTTGAACGACCTTTAACTCTTATGTGAATTCCACCGGCGACAACAAACAATGAACCTATCAATGAGATGAAGCTGAAATATTCAATTGCCGTGTGAAGCATTCGTGGAGCATTTTTTAAGATAAAAAAGTAATAAACCACAGTTACAGCGCCAAGAGCAAATGAAACAAAAGGATAATTATGCTCCCACCAATGACGATTTATGAATGGCATCACTGCAATTGAAAGCAAAAGCAATATAAAAGGTGCAATCATAACGGGATTAACAGGGAGTATCTCATATTCTATTGCAAATGCGTCAGGGACATTAACAAGCAAAAGGGCAATTGTGATTATAAATGAAAGGAAAAAATTTTTCATCTTGTTCTCTCTTTTTATTTTAAAGCAAAATTACTAAATCAAAATCCAACAAGTATATCTCCGCCTGCTTTGTTTGCTCCGTTAATTTTAAAATTTTCATCTCTGAGCTCTGAAAACACCAGAGCGATATTTTTCCATTTGTTCAACAATTTTCTTCACACTTGGTTCAGACTTTTTCAAAAATGTATTTGGGTAAATACCAATCCATACTATAAAAATTAACACCAGAACAAGCGAAATCGCTTCGCGGAGATTTAAATCTTTTATCTTTTCATTCTCAGGTTTTGTAACTTTTCCAAAGAAAATTCTCTGATATGCGGTGAGAAGATAAACAGCAGCAAGAATCACCCCTGTTGAAGCAAAAATGGCAAACGCTGATGTGCCCAGGAACTTTGACTTAAAAGAACCAAGTAAAATTAGAAATTCGCCAACGAAGCCATTTAACCCAGGCAAGCCAAGCGATGAAAGAGCCACTATCATAAAAAGTGTTGCATAAATTGGCATTATGCGAGCAAGCCCTCCAAATTCCTCAATCATCCTTGTATGACGCCTATCATAGATCATTCCCACGAGCATAAACAAAGCCCCTGTTGATAATCCATGATTTACCATCTGGATCAAACCGCCTTGAACGCTTTCAATTGTTAATCCCATCAATCCAAGCACAACGAAGCCAAGATGGCTTACAGATGAATAAGCAACAAGTTTTTTAAGATCTGGTTGAACGAATGAAACAAGGGCACCGTAAATTATTCCAATTACAGCCAAGGTAGCAATGTAAGGTAAAAAGATAAATGTCGCATCAGGAAACAGTGGGATAGAAAACCTCAAAATTCCATAGGTTCCCATCTTTAGAAGGACACCAGCAAGAATAACGCTTCCAGCAGTTGGCGCTTCAACATGGGCATCGGGAAGCCAGGTATGAAAGGGGAAAAGTGGAACTTTTATCGCAAAACTTAATGTGAAAGCAAGAAACATCAAAATTTGGGCGTTTAAGGAAACTTTGGGTGCAATTTCATAAAGCTTTTGTAAATCGCCCGTAAATTGTCCATTGATTTGTGAGGCAAAATTTCCAAGCGCTATGATTGCAACAAGCATAAGCAAACTTCCAACCATGGTATAAATCACGAACTTAACAGCTGCATAAATTCTATTTTCTCCACCCCATATCCCGATTATAAAATACATCGGTATCAACATAACTTCCCAAAAGATATAAAAAAGAAATGTATCAATCGCACAAAAAACTCCGTTCATCCCAGTTTCAAGCAAAAGGAACATAATTACATATCCTTTAACTCTTTTCTCAACCGAGCCCCATGTTGAAAGCAGTCCAACAGGTGTTAAAAATGTCGTTAAAACCAAAAGCAAAAGCGAAATTCCATCAATCCCAACTCTGTATGCAATGTCAAGTGATTTAATCCACGGATAAAACTCAACAAATTGAAAACCAATCTTTTGTGGCTCATACTTTATAAAAACATAAACAGAAAGAACAAATGTTAAGGTTGAGAAAAGTATGCCAAGAAATTTTATTAGATTTTTCCTTCCGTTGTTTATAAGCGAAATCAAAAGTGCGCCGAGAAGTGGTAGAAAAATTATCAAACTTAAAATATGTTTTTGAAGCCACTCCATTTTTCACTCTCTTTAATTTTTTGTTCAGAAGATAAGCCATAGGATAATTAAAATCCCTATCACGAAAACTACAGCGTAAAATTGAACTATGCCATTTTGAACAAAGCGAATCACAGAACTTATCGCTGATGTAAGTCTTGCACTTCCATTAACAAAGCCATCAATAATTTTGACATCAAAAAATTTCCACAGCAATTTCTCGCTTCCCCACTTAACGGGTTTTACCACAACTAAATCATAAATTTCGTCAACATAATACTTATTGTAAAGCAATTTATAAATTCCGTAGAAGCTTTGAGTTAATTTTCTAACCGTCTCAATGCGATTTAAGTAAAGATATCTTGCAAGTAATATACCGCCAAGTCCTATTAACACAGAGATAAACATAAGGAAGAATTCTGTTGAATGAGAATGTATGGACTCAAATGTAAGTTTTGCATTCGCATTTTCAAATACGGGCTCAAGCCAGTGATGGAATAAATTTTTAACACCGAAAGATTCGGGGATTCCAACGAATCCAGAAACTATTGAGAAAAATCCAAGTATGAGCAAGGGAACTGTCATAACTTTTGGTGCCTCATGAGGATGCTTTGCTCCATATCTCGGTGATGTTTCAAAGACAAGAGTGACAAGGCGGAACATATAAAAAGCGGTCATAAACGCACCAATAGCCCCGAGAAGCCAAAGCCAGAATGAACCTTGTGAATAAGCTCCCCAAAGTATCTCATCTTTGCTGAAGAATCCAGAAAGTGGGGGAATACCAGAGATAGCAAGCGAAGCTATGAAGAAAGTTTTATAAGTTATAGGAAGATGTTTCTTTAATCCGCCCATCTTTTGAATATCCTCTTCGTTATCAAGCGCGTGCATCACTGCACCAGCGCCAAGGAATAGCAAAGCTTTAAAGAAGGCATGTGTCATCAAATGAAATATGCCAGCTGAAAATGCCCCAACTCCCATGGCGAGAAACATATAACCAAGCTGACTTATCGTTGAATAAGCAAGGATTTTTTTAATCCCATTTTGAACAAGACCCATAGAAGCTGCATAAACAGCTGTCAAAGCTCCAATTATTGCAACGATTTCCATAGTTGTTGGAGCAAGCGCGTATAAAATAGATGAGCGAGCTATCATATAAACTCCCGCTGTCACCATAGTAGCAGCGTGAATTAAGGCACTAACTGGCGTTGGTCCAGCCATTGCATCTGGAAGCCAAACATAAAGCGGAATTTGAGCTGACTTACCAGTTGCACCAACAAACAATAGCAATGTTATCCAAAAAACGGTTGTATCCCCAGCTTGAAGTTTATCTGCTATTGAAAAGACCGTGTTGAAATTCAAACTGCCAAAATATTTATACATTAAGAACAATCCAAGTAAAAAGCCGAAATCGCCAATTCTGTTTACAATGAATGCTTTTCTACCCGCATCGCTTGTTGTCATTTTTTCAAAAGGTTTATCATACCAAAATCCGATCAAAAGATAAGAACATAAACCAACACCTTCCCATCCAAGAAACATAAGTAAATAGTTATCCGCAAGAACAAGCGTAAGCATCATGAAGATGAAAAGATTTAGATAAGCGAAAAATCGTGCAAACCCCTTGTCCCCGTGCATATACCCAATTGAATAAACATGAATCAGAAATCCAACTCCTGTTACAACCATAGCCATTAAAATTGAAAGCGGATCAACAAGATAAGAAAAAGAAACATCCAATCCGCCTGTCTTTATCCAAGATAAATACTCTACTATAAATTTTCTCTCATAAAATGGCAAACCTATAAGCTCAAGATAAATAAGAAATGAGACAACAAATGATGCGCCAACTGTTAAACTACCAAACCAGCCAATTATTTTCTCATTTTTTATCCTCCAGCCAAATAACCCATTGATGATAAAACCAATTAACGGGAACAAGAGTGAAAGCCCAATATAGCTGTGCATTTTTAAGGTGCCTCTTTTTTTAATTTACCATTTTAATAAATTGATCTCGTCAATGTTTACGGTTAACCTGTTTCTGAAAATTGCAATTACAATCGCAAGACCAACGGAGACCTCAGCAGCTGCGACAACCATGACAAAAAATACAAGCATCTGACCAATCTCATTTCCAATGTAGCTTGAAAACCCAACAAGTGCGAGATTGACAGAGTTTAACATTAATTCAATGCACATAAATATGACGATCGCATTCCTTCTTATCAGAACGCCGAGAACGCCAATTGTAAAAAGAATTAAACTCAAAAATAAATACCACGATAGAGGTATCATAACTTTGGATAAAATTTTGTTTTGATTCCAGTTAAATCCGATATCGCAATCAACATATCAACTCATTCAAATTTTCTTTTAGCGAGGGTTATTGCGCCAACTATGGCAACGACTAAAATCAACGAAGTTATCTCAAACGGCAGGATATAGTTTGTAAAAAGTTTTTCACCGATAAATTCAATTTTCCCAAGTTCAAGAGAGTTCTCAGCCTGTTTAAGAAATCTTCCACTTGTGGAACTCACAAGCCCAAGTGCAATTTTAACAAAGACAAGCAAAACAAAAATAAAAGCAATTAATCTTTTTATATCAAACTTATCACTTAACCTTTTCTCATCTTGAAGATTCAGCAACATTATTACGAACACAAACAAAACCATTATCGCCCCGGCATACACGAGGACTTGAATGATCGCTATGAATTGGGCATTTAAAGTTAGATATAAAATTGAAAGGGATAAGAAATTGATGATTAAAAAAATTGCACTTTTTACGGGGTTAGCTCGGGTTATCATCAAAATTGCAGAAGCAATTGAAACAAAAGCGAGAACAAAAAAAACAAGTGCTTGTAAAGTCATCTCGCAAAAATTTTATTTTTTAAACTCGTTGATAAATATAAAAATTTGAACTGAAATAAACAACGAATTTAAGGGGTTGCAATTGCCCGAATTTTCAAAATTGAAAAATTTAACGCGGTTTTATAAATTTACCCTCAAAAATCAATAAATCTCACAAGATGAAAACCCTCACGCTTCTATTTCTGCTTGTAAATCTTCATCTTTTGGCTCAATCAAAACAAGATACGATCAATTTTTATCCAATTGCTGAATTTAATCTTTCCTTCGGGAAAACTGAACTTCACTTTAAGCAACTTGAAACATACGATTATAAATTTGCATGGGATATTTTCAATTTAATTTTAAATTCTCCTTCAAACGAACTTGGGGAAAATGGGAAACCTGTGAATTTAAATTTTAACTTCATTGACATGCGTTCATCAAATTTCTTCCTCAACGGCAGAAGCCTTAACGGTTATATCTACCCATACCAACTTTTTCACATGCTTCCTCTTGATAACATTTATAAAATTGAAATGCTTTATAATTTTTCATCGCCAATTTTCCAGAATTCAAATTCTTCCGCCTCAAACTTCATTTTTAAAAATATCTTCACTCAAAGACCAATTACAAGGGTTCGCTATATTGAAGATGCCTACGATTTCATTGCAACGGATGTAAGTTTCACGCATAACTTTCATAAAAATTTGAATTTAACTTTTGGATTTCGCAGAAGCGTCTCGGCAGGCAGATTTACAAATTCCCAACATGACGCATGGAATTTTTTTATAAACTCGTTCTGGATTCCTTTGAAAAACCTGAAGATATCACTTCTTAACATTTATACAACGGCGAAAACTGGATTGAACGGCGGAATTGATACGATGAGAGTATCACCAAGTGCTGAAAACATAATCTATAACGAAAGGGTTGCATCGGTCATTGAAGAAGCTTCATCTTTGTTATCAAAGCGAAACGATTTGACGATCTCATCGCTTTTTCAAGTTAATTCAATCAGTGTGATTGATTTTATACTTTATCACACATTCCAAACCGATAAACTTACGCTTAGGAAAGACCCAAACGAAAGAAACTCAAACTTTTACGGATTGAGATTAAACTTTAAAACATCTATCTCTTCTGCCGAAATGAATATGGGGTTTGAAATTCAAAAGAATAATTTAAAAATCTCACTATTGAACGACACACTTGCAACTGGTTATATCCCATCTGGTTCAAAGTCAATTTCATCTTTCTCTGCATTTTTAAACTCAAGGTTTAGTATCGGCTATTTTAACATTTATCCATTTGTTAGAGTTGAAAATCTTTCTGGCGAAATGAGTTTAAATTATGGACTTGGTGTTGAAATGAATTTAAAAAATCTCAAGCCCTACGCTGGCTTTTCACATTCGCACAGGATTCCAACTTTGTTTGAGCAGTTTATAAGTGGTTCTTCTGATTTTGAGAAACATCAAGTTTATGAGGCGGGTTTAAAAGTAAAGGGAGGAAATTTTTCACTTGATATCAAAATTCAAAACAGGAGAGTTTTTGATTTTCTTGTTTTTTGCGATTCAATATCTTACAGAACTTACATCAAACGAACATTCGGCGAAGCAAATTTTAGTTTTAAACTATGGAAGCTTAATTTGGATTTGAATTCATCTTTGATTCTTAACAAGATACCTAAACCTTATCCTAAATATCTTTTAAAGGCGGAGTTTTACTTTGAGGGTAAATTGACCCGAACCTTAATTGTGAAGTTGGGAGCAAGGGCAAGGGCATCTGATAAATTTAACTCTTTCAGATTTATAAATTCATCGCTTTTATTTGTTGAAAGCAGATATGAAATGAGAAAATTTACAACGATTGATCTATTCATAAGCGGAAGGGTTAAAAATGCAGTTATATTCCTGACATTTGCCAACATCACAAACGCAAGATATATGACCACGGCGTTCTATCCAATGCAGGATAGAAGCTTAAGATTTGGAGTTATATGGACATTTTTTGATTAACGCCAGATATTTCTTGTCCATTCATCCCAAAGCGGAGTTATCAGTCGGTAGTCACCAAAACCCGTCTCGTCAAGAAAGATAAATCTTCTATTAATCTCATAGTAATACCATATTTCATATGGTTTGCTGTCAATATCAAATGGATGTCTATCAACACTACTTGGGGGTCCAAAGATTATATAAACCATTCCCATGTCTGTTTTCCAACCCTCAATGTAATGTCCAAAATGCTCGTTTGCATATTTAACCCTGCCGTAATATTCCTCCATAAGCTCATTTTTTAGCGTATTTGGGGTTGGGTCTTTCTTCCGCCAGAATTCAAGAAACCTTTTCTCTTTTTCAATTTCATCTTGAGCTGATTTAATGTAGTTCAATTCCTCTGGCTTTGCAATATAGACAAGTTGTTCAATTGCTTTATCAAGGTCGGTTATTAATTCTGGAATTTCATGCCATCTCACTATAAATCCACATTGAGCAACGGAGTAATAGTCACGATTTGAGGACATTCTAACTTCAACGAAAATAGTATAATCCCCAAAACCAAGTTGTGGCTCTTTGATTTCAAGTATAATGGAATTTTTGCCCGGCTTTATAAACTCACTCGTCGTCCCATTGTGAACTGTTAATTGCTCTTTTTTGCGTTTTTTTATCTTGGTAATTTTGTAAGTTATATTGATTGAATCTGAGACATCGGTATTGTTGTAAACTTCAAAAAACAGATAAAAGTTTTTGTTCTCAGCTGAAGTGACGGTGTTTGAAACATTTGGAATTATTGTCCTAATTCCATTTTCAGATTTTACGGAAGAAACCATCATCAGATCGCTTATTGTTATCGGATTTTTGGCAAAGTTCCTAACGCTTACAATTCCCTCTTTTTTAAATCCACGCTTCGTGTCAAGATCCATCACTTGAACGGTGATTTTGTAATCTCCGAATGGAAGGTTTAAAAATGCCTGTGATATATCCCAGAAAGCCCTTGAGATCGTTTGATCAAAATTATCAGCAACGACTTTCTGTGTCCATGCTTTTTCAGTTACATATTTACCTTTGAGTGTTGAAACATTGACCGTGATCTCATAATTTGCGACATAATAATCACCTTCTTTAACGAATTGAAGATATTCATACGGGACTTGAATATAGATATCAACTCTGCTTTCGCCCTGGGTCATATCCCCAGCGAAGTTCAGCGCATTAAAATAAAACTGGGGTATGGCATAGCTTCTGGGAGTGCTTGTTTCAACTTGCGCAAAAGCAGATGTTATCATTAAAAGTGTCAGAACTAAAACTAATTTTTTCATTTTTTCTCCACCCGATTTAAAATCGGATTTAAATTTTTATTTTCAAAAACTTTTAACAAAAATACATCACAGTTTGTTTCTGGGAGCAATGTCAAACTGAACTTGATTCAACATCTGGAATTATCCTTCCAATTAAATCATACTCAAAAAAATCGTAAATTTCAACTTCGTAAAACTCTCCTACTTTTAAATTCTCATTTTGTATTAGAACTTCAAGGTCAATTTCTGGGGCATCCCATTGCGTCCTGCCGACATAATAATTCTTTTCTTTTCTATCTATTAAAACCCTTACCTTTTTGCCGAGCATATTTTCATTTTTCTCAATTATGATGTCATGTTGTGCGTTCATGATTAAAGCCATTCTTCGCTCTTTCTCTTCATCTGGGATTGGATCGCCAAGTTTGTAGGCAAAGGTTCCCTCCTCTTGTGAATATGTGAAAACACCAAGACGATCAAATTTGAACCGGTAGACAAAATCAAGTAATTCCTCAAATTCTTTTTGGGTTTCCTCAGGATAGCCGACAATTAAGCTTGTTCTTATTGAAACATCTGAAATTTTTTCCCTAATTTTTTCAAGGAGTTCAATCGTTTTTCGTTTTGTAATCCCACGTCTCATTGATTTTAAAACTTTATCGGAAATGTGCTGAATTGGTATATCAATATATTTGCAAATCTTGGGATTATGAGCGATAACATCAAGAACTTCTTCAGGAAACTTTGCTGGAAATGTATACATAAGTCTGATCCATTCAATTCCGTCAATTTCTGAAAGTCGGGATAAAAGCTCTGCAAGTTTTCTTTCACCGTAGATATCAAGCCCGTAATAGGTTGTATCCTGTGCGATAATGATTAGCTCTTTAACACCTTTCCATGCAAGTTTTCTGGCTTCTTTTATTATTTCCTCCATTGGACGGCTTGTGTGCTTTCCACGGATTAGAGGTATAGCGCAAAAGGAGCAGGGATTATCACATCCTTCAGAGATTTTGAGATACGCATAGTGTCCTGTGGTCAAAACATCTCTTTCACCCAGAAGTTCATATTTGTAATCTATGCCAAGTTCCTTTAAAACTTCGCTAAACTTTTCAACGCCGAAAAATTTATCAACTTCGGGTATCTCATTTTCAAGTTCGTCTTTGTATCGCTCGGATAAACAGCCCATAACATAAATTTTATCAAGTTTTCCTTTCTCTTTGAGTTCAATCGCTTCAAAAATTTTATCTATTGATTCCTGCTTGGCTGAATTGATGAATCCACATGTGTTTATGATCAGGATTTGAGCTTTTTCTGGTTTTTCAACGATTTGAAATTTATCTTTTAATCTACTCATCAAAATCTCTGAGTCCACGAGATTTTTAGGGCAACCAAGGGTTAAAAGATGTATTTTCTTTTTCTCGTTTTTCATTTTCTGTTGAGATTTTCATTTAAAAATGACAAAGTAAAGATAGACAAGTGGTGCAACATAAATTAAGCTGTCAAACCTATCAAATACACCGCCGTGCCCTGGGATTATGCTTGACGAATCTTTGACCCCTGCATCTCTTTTCATTAAAGATTCCACAAGATCTCCAAGCTGTCCGAAGATGCCAACAATTACAGCTATCACTGCTGAGTCAAACTCCGTAAGAAAATCAAGAACGAGATATCTTGCAAGTAGAGAAGAAAGAAAAGCGAAAATCAATCCACCAATGAATCCTTCCACAGTTTTCTTCGGGCTAACTCTTTCATAGAGTTTTCTTTTGCCGAGGCTTCTACCAACGAAATATGCTGCTGTATCACAAATCCATATAATTGCAAAAATTGATATTACAAAAACACCAGCTTTAAAATAATTGAAACCTTTCATTTCTCTTAACCCGATCAAAGTCCCAAGCGATAATCCAATGTAAAATATGGGGAACAGGGTAATTGCAAGATTTGAAATAGCCGACCATTCAAAAGACATAGGTTTTCTGAATAATTCAATAAGACCAGTCAAAAGAACTATCAAAATTAAAAACATTGTTAAGTACTGAATTTTGCCGAAGTAGAAAATTAAATCAATAAAAAGAATTGAAATTACGCCGATTAAAACAAGAGGGGATGATTTTTTACGCTTTACAAGCTCGTAGTATTCATATGTTGCGAGAACGGATATAATTGAAACGAATATGAGAAAAGGTAACTTTCCGTAATATGTTACAAGAAGTATAAGTGGAATTCCAACAATTGCAACCAGAACACGAATTGCAAGATTACTCAATTTTTAGCCCTGCTTTTATTCGTAAAAATTTTCATCACGATACCTAAGGTCTTCAATTATTCTCAATGCAATTTCTTTTTTGCTCTTTGGGACGAGGACTTTAACTGTGCCTATGCCAATTGTTGTGAAATAAGCGTGATCTTTCGTTGAGAAAACAACGCATGGGACACCAGCACTTTCAATATTTGCTTTTAACATTTCGGCTTCATATTCGTATTGTGTTGTGTAAATAACTGTCCAATCCTCATCATACTGTCTGTGATTTCCTTCTTTACAGTAAATTTTCCCATCAACCTCAACTGAACATTCATCACATATTGGTTTTCCACAAACGACACAAATTCCGACGGCAGGTTTATTAAAATGTTCATCGCATTCAATTTCGTCTTCTGGTTCAAAAATTCGTGTTAAAAAAATTTTCCCGCATTCGGGGCAATATGGAAGCCCGGGTTCAATTTCAGCGCCACAGTAGATACAAATTTCGGGTTTCTCTTCAATTAACTCTATGTTGCAATCCGGGCAAGTAGTTACGCCATCTGGATATACAAAACCGCAGAGTGGACATCTTGGCATTTTTATAGATCAGTTTGATTTTTATTTACATGTAGAATTTCAAAAGCGTAAATTGAAGCAATGAAAATCGCAATTGAAAAAAACGCTGTCATAAATAGAAATGAGGCTTGACCTGAAACAATTTCTTCTTTTCCAAATTTATAGTAAAGATAAGCAGCACCAAAGTTATTCACAAAGTGAGCAATCATTGAAAGATATATACTTCCAGATTTATAAACAAGATATCCGAAATAAACTCCAAGGGCTATTAATGGGATAAAACTAAATGGATTTGCGTGATACATCGCGAAAATTATCCCAGTTAGAATAAAGCCGAATTTGTAATTGCTTGCTTTTGAAAGGTTATACTGGACGAGACCTCTGAACAGAAGCTCTTCACATATGGCTGGGGTAAGCGCTACGACAAGGACAACGAAAGCAAATTCAAATGGTGATTTTGCCGAAATCAAAATTAAATAAGTTCGTTCCATCATTTTTCGTATCGTTTCAAAAATTGGAGAAAGTTTCTCAAATGGAAGTAATATATCCTGAACATAAAGATAAATCTGGGCTATGTTTTGAAGAGATAAAGTTCCAATTATCGTTATGATTATTTCAAATAAAGTTGGGGTTTTTAACTTAAAAATTTCTCTATATCCCACTTCCTGCCATCTTGCAAAAAGTAAAGTTGGAACAAAGATGAAAAAGAATTGGGAAAACATCGTCATGAATCTAAAGCCTTGAACATTTTCTTTGTCAAGCCCACCAAATAGAAGAAATGTAAGACCCGCACCAAAGAATTGATAAAGGACAAATACGGTTCCAAGCGCAATCAATGTCATAGTAATCGGAGAGGATTTGAGAGAACCTTTGATTTGATTCTTTCCCTGTTCAGGTTTTTCGTTTGTCATTTCAAATTAAATTTTGCTTTTTATCATTGCCACAAGAAGTGGTATCATTATTTCATGATGACCTGTTATCATAAAGCCCTGACCACCACCTTGGGTTGGGCGCTGTACAACATTGACAGTTGGTCTGTAATGGCGCAACATATCAAAGTTTGCAGTTGTGAAGCCGAAAGCATTGTATCCGAGATTGCGAACGACAGTCAGAGCCTTTAAAAACACCTCTGGCATTATAACTGCTGAACCGATATTTATAATGACGCTTTCTGAGTCAAGCTTTGTTAAAACATTGCATAAGATTTTAAAATCACGAAAGCTCATCTCACCTGTAATCGCACCATCCATAGTGGGTTGTTGGTGAATTATGTCAGTTCCAATTGCAGCGTGGACTGTCACAGGTATATTTAGATTGTAAAGCGATGCAAGGATGCTGTAATCTTTGTTGGGAGCGTTTGAATCATTTAATTGCTTGCCGAGCGCCTCACCATAACCGAGGTCTGAGTTTTTGCAGTAGTGCTCAAGTGTAAGATTTATAAAATCGCCAGTTTCTTTTGCCATTCCGAAACTTCCGTCCATTATGTTTTCGGCAACATCTTCAGATGTTTGTCCGAAGAGTGCGGTTTCAACATCGTGAATCGCTGCTGCGCTGTTCATAGCAAGAGCTTTTAAAACTCCCATTCTTCCAAGCTCAATCAAGAGTGGAGCAAGCCCAACCTTTATAACATGAGCCCCGATAAGAAAGATAACAAGTTTATCTTTTCTATATGCATTCACAATTTTATCAACCAGAAATTTTAAGTCTTTAGCAACGAGTATCTCTGGGAGGGAATCAACGAATTCTGAAAAGCTTTGAGTTTTCGGGTCAAATATCTTTGCAAATTCATTTGTGTTGACTTTACTTTTTCTGTTCTTTATTGAGATGGTTTTAACCTTTGAAAGGTCAATTTTTTCATATTTTGATTTCATCAATCCAATTTTGCATTTATCTTTTCAATTCCTTCAAAGTCTCTTAATTCTCCATCTACATTTCCTATCGGAATTTCTGCTGTCATTTTAATTGGAATTTTTTTATCGTCATTTGTTATCCAGAGTAAAAATCTGCCCTTAGCTTTGAAAAGCCCACCTTCAACTATCAAAGGCTCAACGATTACACAGTTAAATTTTCCTGCTTTAACTTTTACCGTCTGCTCACCAAGATATTTAATTTCAAGCGGATATGTTTTGTTTCTGTAGAAATTTTCAAGTTTTATTCTATCGCCTGGTTTTTTATTTGAGTAATCTTGTGTTCTTGCATAGTAAAAGGCAGAAAAGACATCCTGTGCATATTGGGGAATTGGATAGATACCTTCTGATGTTTTTGCAATTAAATTGACATGATCAAACTCTGCATAGAAATCACGCACATATCCGCCTTCTCTAATATGTTGTTCAAATCTCCAGGGGAAAATTCCTTCAACATCAATTAAACTTTCATATCTATCATCAACTTTATAAAATATGGAAAAAAAGGGCAATGACCAGACTCTGAAAACTGCACGATAACATTTACGTCCGTTGTAATCAATTATCTCAGGGATTGAAATTTCCGCTTCTCCAACTTTGATAAACTTATATTTAACATCGTAGAAAAGTCGTTCGCCGACCTTAAAAGCGTTGTGTTCAATTTTTCTGTTGTTGAATTGAATTACTTTTTCAGGCGAATCTTGTTTGAAACAGGCAAACAACGCTAAGATGAAGGGTAAGAGCAATTTTTTAAGCATCAACCTTAATTTTTTCTTTTATTGCTTTTTCGACATCATCTATGTTTATAAGATCCATACAATCAAAGAATTTACATTTTTCGCCGATACATTTTTTGCATTCAAATGGTACATTTGGGATGAATATAATCCTGTTAGCCGTGTATGGACCCCATCTCCTTGGGCTCATAACCTTTATCGGGGGATAAAACCCAATAACGGGAGTTCCAAGCGCACTTGCTACGTGAATTGGTCCTGTGGAATTTGAGATGAATAAGGAAGCATTTTTTATCAACGCTGAAAGTTCTTTCAAGTTTAAAAGCCCGGCTAAATCATAAACATTTTTTAAACCGTTGCCAACGAAGTGAACAAGTTGCTTTTCTGATTTGCTACCCGTGAGGATGATTTTGAATCCTTCTTCCGAAAGTTTTTTCACAAGTTCACGAAATTTTTCGGGTTTTAGATCCCGAGCTGAGCCCTTGCTCCCGGGGTGAACCACGATATAACTTTCGTTGTTTAATCCATTCTCAATCAAGAGTTTTTGCACATTTTCAAAAGCATAGTTTGGAATGAAAATGTCAAATTTAATTTCTTTTACCTCAACCCCAAGTGCTCTTATCAAATTTAAGTTATATTCAACCTCATGTTTTTCGGCGTATTTTCTATGTTCAAAAACTTTTTTGTTGAAAAAAAGTGAAAAAAATCTATATCCAGTTCCAACCCTTACCGGGACACGGGCAAGCCAAAGTGCCAGTGCAACTTTGAAAATTGGGAAGACAACAACCGCAAGGTCAAAATTTTTCTGTTTTATCCTTTTGGCAAGTTGAAAAACATTCTCATCAGGTTTATAAAGCATCACTTCATCAATTGCCCTGTGTCCTTCAAGAATTTCAGCTGTATATTCGCTTGCAAGAAAAGTTATTTTGGCACCGTAAAACTCTTTGAGGGCATTTACAACTGGCAAAGTCAATATAACATCTCCAATTTTATCTGTCCGACAAACAAGTATGTTGCTTGCGTTAAACTTTTGAAATTTATCCATTTAAAATTTTTCTCGTTTTTTGCTTGATAAAATATAAGTTAAGAGTCGTTAAAAAACAATTTGAAATCTGGCGGTGAAAATTTCGTCAAAAGAACTTATTTGAAGGGAACGGTAAATCAAAAATCTTGATTTTGTCTTTTTAAATTAATATCTTAACTGCAGATGAAAATTTATAAAAATCGTGGAGGTGAGATGCACAGAAAATTTTTACTGCTTTCTCTCTTTCTTTATAGTTGCGCTGTTAAGGATGTGACTGTAAGAGAGACACAGTTTGAAAATTCCGCAGATACATCCAATGTTTGTGTAGTGTCCGATTCTGTATCTATTGTTGAGCCTGACACCTCCACTAATACATCACTTATGCGGAGGGAACTTTTAAAGAATGACATCTTAATTTACGATTCTTTGACGACATCAAAACTTTTAAGCGAGATAAAAAGAGATTACGAACTCGCCCTTGAGTATATTCATCAAGGTGATACGATATCCGCAGTTAGCGTCGTTCATTCGGCAATTGAAAAACTTGAAGAGGTTTCAAAAACAAGTGAGATTGAATTTAACAAGGACTTTGAAGTCATAAGCTCAAAATTGCTTTCGCTTTATCAAAAATATATTTCAAAATTTGATTCGCTTTTTCAAGAAACTTCCCTTCAGGAATACATTTCAAACATTCAAGATAAACTTAATCAAATAGCTGAGGCAGTTGACACTTCAAAGGTTGAGTTAAAACTTGAAGAGATACCAGAACTTAAGACCACGATTCCACTTGTCATAAATGATTATGTTCAAGGATATCTTGATTATTTTCAAAACGAGGGTCGCTATTTTATGGAGTTGTGGTTAAGTAGATTGGGGAAATATCTTCCGATGTTCAAAAGAATTTTTGCAGAATATGAACTACCAGAGGAATTGATTTACCTTTGCATGATTGAAAGCGGAGTGAGCCCGTTTGCTATTTCAAGAGCAAGAGCTGTTGGAATATGGCAATTTATTAAGGGGACGGGGAAATTATATGGGCTTGAGGCAAATTGGTGGTATGACGAAAGAAGAAATCCCGAAAAATCAACACGAGCAGCAGCACAACATTTGAAAGATTTATACGAATTGTTCGGTGATTGGCATCTTGCAATAGCAGCGTATAATTCAGGTGCTGGTAAGGTTCAAAGAGCTATAAGAAAAGCGGGTATTGCCGATTTCTGGAAGATAAGGAAATATCTGCCAAGGGAAACAAGAAATTATGTCCCACAGTATATAGCTGTAACTTTGATTGCACTTGAACCTCAAAAATATGGTTTCCAACCACCAACTCCAATTGATGAACAGATTGAATACGATGAGGTCATAGTTGATGCAAGCGTTAACTTGAAGAAAATTGCTGAATGTGCTGAAACCGACCTTGAAACTTTACTTGAATTAAACCCTGAGCTCATTCGTGGATATACACCACCGCATAAATACAACTTAAAAATTCCAAAAGGGAAGAAAGAAATTTTTATCGCAAATTATCAATCTTTGCCCGACGAAGAGAAAAGAAAGTTCATCGTTCATACTGTGAAAAGGGGCGAAACTCTTAATAAAATTGCAAGAAGATATGATGTCCCATTAAACATTCTCTACAGTTTTAATCCAAAAGTTAATCCTCGTGCTTTAAGAGTTGGTCAGGTTATCCTAATACCTGATATTTCCAGACTTAGTTCAGGTTATAGTGAAAGTTTTAGACAAAATAAAATAACATCGGTCAGCAGAAAAAGTAATGCAAGAGGACTATTAGACGAGGACAAGATTATCTATCGTGTCAGAAAGGGGGATACTTTATATTCAATCGCAGAGAAATATAATGTTAGTGTTGGGGAAATTAAAAAGTGGAACCGTTTGAAAGGTAACCTTATAAAAGAGGGACAAAAGATAATAATTTACACTGGCTCTCCAGCATCTGGGGGGAGTGATTGATTTTTTGAGTCTTTAAGGGTAAATTTAGTTTGGTTGAAGTTTTCCTTTGCTTGACCTGCTGGTGGATTATAACTTAAGATGGAGGTCTCTCATGGCTATATGTGAAAGGTTAAAAAATTATCTTGATTCAAACGGGGTGAAATATGTCACCATTATTCATTCAACTGCATTCACTTCACAGGAGATTGCTGCAAGCGTTCACATCAAAGGAAAAGAATTTGCAAAATGTGTAATTGTTAAGTCAAACGGTAGATTTTTTATGCTTGTTATCCCTGCAGATCACAAAGTGAATTTTGAAAAAGCTAAAGGTGCTTTAAATGTTGAAAATTTAAGCCTTGCGACTGAAGAAGAATTTAGACAGTTGTTTCCTGATTGCGAAACTGGAGCTATGCCACCATTTGGAAATTTGTATGATGTTCCTGTTTATGCTGATGAAAAACTTAGGGCAAATGATGAGATAAGTTTCAACGCTGGAACACATAACGATGTTGTGAAGATGAAGATGAGTGATTATGTTCGGCTTGTTAATCCAATTTTTTGTGATTTAAGTGAGCATTTATAAAGCGGTATTTTGAATTTTTAAGTCAGCCAGTGTAGTGATGAATCGCGATAAACTCGGTGTGTGGGTTTCTTTAACTATTTTGTATGAGCAGGTGTAATTAAAAGCGGAGGGGGTGGGATTCGAACCCACGATCCCGCTTTTAGCGGGATAGCGGTTTTCGAGACCGCCCCGATCATCCACTCCGGCACCCCTCCAGAAAATGCGTTTAAAATTTAAAAAAACAGGACAAAAGATACAATCTGATTATTCAAATAATTCCCCGCTTAATTTCAAAAGATTTATCTCAGCGATTTTAGCTTGATAAAGAGCTGAAATTAGCCTACTTTCTGCATCAATGTATGTTTTCTGTGCCTCTCTTAGTTCAAGGGGCGTCAGAGCGCCAAGGCGATATCTTTCTATTGCTATGTCAACATTTTCTCTTGCTATTTCAAGGTTTTCCTTTTCAAATTCAATTAACTTTAAACTCGTGCTATAACTTTCGTAAAATTTCAAAATTTGCGCTTTTACAGCGTTTTTGATCTGCTCAAGTTTTATTTCACTGTTGAGCACCTCAATCCTGGAATTTTCATATTCTCTTAAAGAATTGAAGCCGTTGAAGAGATTGAAAGAAAAGCTTAAACCGTAATTTAATCCAAGGTTTTGATTTGAGGCGATAAATCCAGCTTGCGATTTAGAGCGTGTAAAGTTATATCCAATGAAGAAATTAACCCTCGGAAATAATTTCGCCCTTGTGTTTAATAGATTTAATTTTGCAATTTCCATGTTTCTTTGAGAAATGGAGATTAAACGGTTGTTTTGATTCGCTTTTGATAGTAAATCATCAACCGAAAGTTTTTTTATTTTAATTGTATCAACCACATCAAAATCAATGTTTGGATCTCTACCGAGTAATAAATTTAAATTAACCTTTGCATTTTTAAGTTCAATTTCTTGTCTTAAAAGTGTGTTCCGATCCGCATTTAAATCTGCTTTTGCCTGAAGAAGTTCCGTTTTTGAAGCAGTTCCAACTTTATATTTTTCTTCCGCTATTTTTACCCTTTGTTCGGAAATTGCTATACCTTCTTTTAGGGCTTTAAGAATTTCCTTTTGTCTTAAAATATCATAGTAAGCAAACATGACGCTTGTGATGATCTCCTCTGATGTTACAATTGAAGTTATTTCAACAAGGTTTTTTGTCTCTTTCAGTTTATTGTAATTGATAATGCTGGAGAAACCATCAAAAATTGTCCAATTAAGCGTGACGCCAAGATTAAGCGAACTTGAAATTGCACCTGTTCTGTTTATTGATCTTCCGTCAAAGTATTCCTGTCTTGTGTTGTTTGAGCTTTTGCTATAGCCAGAATTTAAATCAACTGTTGGGAGAAATCCAGCGTTTCCGAGCGAGAAATTGTTAAGTGCAATTTCAAAGGCGTTATTTGAGATTTTTATATCATGATTGTTTTTTAAGGCGAGATTTATTGCTTCTTCAAGTGTTAGCAGTTCCTGGGCATGTAGATTTAGAAGTGAAGCAAAGCTCAAGAGCAAGATGAAAATTTTTCTCATAGCTTTAAAAACGAATTTTTTGTTTTTTGTCTTTGGCATTCAAAAAGTTCTCATTTTATCCCACTGTTATTAACCTGTGCAAGTTCAATTTCAGATGGCTGTTCTTCAATTTTAAGTTCCTCAGTTTTTCTTTCTTTTGAGAGATATGAATAAATCGCAGGTATCACATAGAGTGTTAGCACTGTTGAAAAGATTAATCCACCAATCACTGCTATACCCATTGATCTTCTGCTTTCTGCGCCAGCTCCAAGTGCAAGTGCTACTGGAACAAAGGCAAGTATTGTGGTCAAGCTTGTCATGAGAATTGGTCTGAACCTTTGAACAGCTGCATCTTTAACGGCTTCAACTTTAGCAAGTCCCATTGCTTTTCTCTGGTTTGCAAATTCAACTATTAAAATTCCGTTTTTTGTTACGAGTCCAACGAGCATTATCTGTCCAATTTGGCTGAAAATGTTAAGTGTTTGATTGAAATACCACAATGAAAATAAAGCTCCTGCAAGAGCAAGCGGAACAGTGAACATGATGATCAATGGGTCAAGGAAGCTTTCAAATTGAGCAGAGAGAACTAAATATGTAAGTATAAGTGCAAGGATCATGACAAAGGCTAAGCTTGATGAGCTTTCGGCATAATCCCTTGAGGGACCTGCGAGGTCTGTTAGAAATGTTTCATCAAGGGTTTTATCTGCTATTTCTTGCATTGCTTTAATTCCGTCGCCGATTGTTTTCCCTGGGGCAAGCCCTGCGGAGACAGTGGCTGAAATATAACGATTAAATCTGTAAAGTTGGGGTGGATTTGCTTCTTCTTCAATAATTACCAAATTGTCAAGTTGAATTAATTTCCCCTCGTTATTTCGCACATATATTGACTTTAGATCCGCTGGTTTTTCAGCACTTTCTTTTACGATTGAACCGATAACTTGATACTGTTTTCCACCAATTGTGAAGAAACCTAATCTCTGTTCGCTATAGGCAAGCTGAAGCGTTTGAGCGACATCTGAAGTTGAGACACCAAGTGATTTTGCTCTTTCGCGATTTACTTTGACTTTTAATTCTGGTTTATTGAATTTAAGATCAACATCAATGATGGTAAATTCTGGGCGTTTGCTTGCTTCATCCAGAAATCTTGGTAGAAATTGTTTTAGCTTTTCAAAGTTTGGAGCTTGGATTACGAATTGGACTGGCAATCCACCACGAGCTACCCCTATCGTTTGTTCCTGGGATACATAAGCTCTTATTCCTGTCAATTGTCTAAGTTTTTTTGTTAATTCATTAGCTATTTCTTGTTGGCTTTTTTCCCTTTTATCTTTTTCACTCAATCTTATTCGCATAAAACCGGTATTTGAACCTGTTCCTCTCCAAGCTGGTGATGTTATGGCAAAAATTGCCTCGGCTTCCGGGACTGTTTCTTCAACAAGTTTTAAAAGTTCATCCATGTATTTTCCCATCTGTTGGTATGATGTCCCTTCAGGTGCTGTTGCGTTTATGTTGAGCATACCTCTATCTTCAAGTGGAGCCAGCTCGGATGATAAGCTTGTGCCAAAAATTATAATCGCAATCGCTGATATCCCCATTATCACAAAGGCAAGCCATCTTTTTTTCATAAATTTGTCAAGCGAACCCCTGTAAAGATTCATTAATTTACTGAAAAATGGTTCAGTCTTCCAGTAAAACTTTGAATGCTCTTTTCTTAGAAATCTCACGCTTAACATAGGTGAAAGAGTTAGGGCAACAAGCGAAGAGATTACAACTGAACCTGCTATCACGACCCCAAACTCTCTAAATAACTTTCCCGTAAATCCTTGAATAAAGATCACAGGCATAAATACAGCAACAAGAGCTATTGTAGTTGCAATTACTGCAAAAAATATCTCTTTTATCCCACGCACGCCAGCTTCATATGGATTAAATCCTTTTTCAATTTTTGAATAGATGTTTTCAAGCACAACGATGGCGTCATCAACAACCATGCCTATAGCAAGGACAAGCCCAAGCAATGTCAAAACATTTATTGAAAAGTTTGCAAGATACATTATAAAAAACGCACCGATTAATGAAACAGGGATTGCGATTATTGGAATTAAGGTTGCTCTCCATTCCCGAAGGAAAAAGAAAATTATCACAACAACGAGACCAAAGGCTATTAAAATCGTTTCCCTTACCTCAGCAATTGAACGTCTTATATATTTTGTTGTGTCAAAGCCAATTCCAAGTTGTATGTCCTCAGGAATTTCTCTTTTGAGTTGTTCAATTCTCTTGTAAAATTCATTTGCTATGTTTATATGATTTGCCCCTGGCTGTGGGATGATAGCGACCCCAACTTGCGGGATTCCGCCTTTACCTTTCATAATCGTTCTTATATTTTCGGGGGCAAGCTCGGCATATCCGACATCTTTTAATCTTATAATTCTGCCTTCAGATTCTTTTATTATCAAATTGTTGAAGTCCTCAGGTGTTTGAAGTCTTCCGATTGTTCTTATTGTTAATTCAGTCGTTTTTCCTTCAATTCTCCCAGCTGGAAGTTCAATGTTTTCTCTTGTTAAGGCATTTCTTACATCAAGCGGGGTTAAATGATATGCAGCAAGTTTAATTGGATCCATCCATATCCGCATTGAGTATTTTTTCTCGCCCCAGACTCTCACCTCGCTTACCCCAGGGATAGTTTGCAATCTTTCTTTGAAAATGTTGTTTGCGATATCTGTTAACTCAAGCAAGTTTCTTTTGTCGCTTTGGATGGTTAAAACGATTATTGGGAAGGCATCAGCATCTGCTTTTTGCACAACAGGGGGGTCAACATCGGGTGGAAGCAAACGCATCGCTCGTGAAACTCTATCTCTGACATCATTTGCTGCGGATTCAAGGTCTTGATCAACTGTGAATTCAACTCTTATTGTGCTTCTCCCATAACTGCTAACGGATGTAAGTGTTCTTATCCCGGCAATTCCACTTATTGACTCCTCAAGCGGCTCCGTTATTTGGGATTCAACAATTTCTGGATTTGCACCTGGATAGCTTGTTGTCACGGTTATGACAGGTGGATCAACCGCTGGATATTCTCTTACACCAAGATAGAAATATGAAATGATCCCAAAAATTAAGATGACAAGAGATATAACAATTGATAAAACGGGACGCCTTATGCTAAGTGATGAAATCCCCATGACTTTATCTCCATTTAGATTTTATTCAATTTCGGAAATTCTTACTTTGAATCCAGATTTTAATTGTAAAAGCCCTGTCGTTAAAACAGTATCTCCGGGTTGAAGTCCTGATTTTACCTGTATAAACCTTTCGGTTCTGATTCCAGTTTCAATTTTTCTTTCAAGTGCTCTTCCAGAATTAAAAACAAATACGCTGTTTCCTTCAGTACTTGGGATTACGGCTTCGGCTGGTATTAAGATTGCATTGGGTATTTCCTCAAGTATAACTTCAATTTCAGCGAACGCACCGGGGAGTATTTCGTAATTTTTATTTGGAAAGATCGCACGAACCTGTAAAGTCCTTGTGGTTGGATCTATTTTCGGATCAATTGCATAAATAACAGCTTTATAAGTTTTGTCCAAGCCTTGAACTTTGAAGTTTATTCTATCTCCAACATCTATAAGTTTCAAATACTTCTCGGGAATTGCAAATTCAATTTTCAATGTGTCAATATCTTGAAGAGTTGATATCTTTGTTGCTGGAGAAATATAACTTCCTTCGCTTATGTATCTTAAACCTATAACCCCGTCAAACGGAGCTTTTATCTCAGTTTTATCTATCCTCGCTTTGATAAGTTGAATTTCTGCTGATAGTGTGTTTAGCTCGGTAAGTGCGATATCATATTCTTGTTTGCTTATTGCTTCTTTTTCAAGCAACATTCTTTGTCTATATTCTTTTTCCTCTGCAAGTTTTTTCTGATACTGTGTTTTTAACAGTTGTGCCTGAAGTTCTGAGTCATCAACTTTGATAAGGATATCGCCTTTTTTAACTCTGCTTCCTTCGCTGAAAAATATCTTTTCAACCTTTCCGGATATCTCACTTCTTATCTCAACTTCTTCATTTGCGAGAACCGTTCCTGTGACTATAATTTTGTTTTCAAGTTTTTGTGGTTTCGCTATATATGCTTTAACCGTAAATTCTGGAACTATGCCGGAAGATTTGTTTTCGCTTTTTTTATCGGCAAAGATTGATCTTATCTTTGGAATGGCAAGGGCAAGGATTGCGAAAATTGTTATAACAATTAGACCTTTATTTTGAATTTTCACAGTCGTTTTCGCTTTTGTTTTTAAAATTAGACGGGCGGTAGTTTTTTATGTTCCTTTGAAAATTTGCTTCATTTTTTCGTTTAGTTTAAATTAAACTGCGAAATTTAAAAATAAAGTTTTCTTCAACTTTAGGAGTGACGGATAAAATCATTATCAAGGGTGCTCGTGTTCATAATTTGAAAAATATAGATCTTGAACTTCCAAAAAATCAGTTTATCGTTTTCACGGGCGTAAGTGGCTCCGGGAAGTCATCGCTTGCTTTTGATACAATTTATGCGGAGGGTCAGAGAAGATATGTTGAAAGCCTGTCTTCATATGCAAGGCAGTTTCTTGAAAGGATGGAAAAACCAGATGTTGATTTAATTGAGGGAATTGCTCCAGCAATTGCAATTGATCAAAAATCAACCGGTAGAAATCCACGCTCAACAGTTGGAACGATGACCGAAATATACGATTATCTTCGCCTTTTGTTTGCAAGGGTGGGAAAAACATATTGCTCAAGATGTGGAAATCTTGTGCAGAAAGATTCGCCTGCTTTTGTAGTTGAGAAGATAAAACAACTTCCAGAGGGAAGTAGAATTTACATTCTTTTTCCGTTACATCTTCACAAAGGATGCACAATTGAGGAAGAGTTTGAGGCACTTAAGGAAAAGGGGTTCTATAGAATTTTGGTTAATGATGAATTTTTTGATTTAAATGAGGAGTTTGACTTAAAAAGGATAAAGAACAAAGAGATTTATGTCATTGTTGATCGCCTTGTGGTTCGTTCCGATGTTGACGAAGCGAGATTGTTTGATTCAGTTGAGATGGGATTCAATGAGGGACATGGTTATCTTGTTATTAAAGTTATTGACACTGGGGAAATTTTAAAGTTTAGCGAACACTTTGAATGTGCATATTGTAAAATAGAATACGAAGAGCCTGAGCCAAGGTTGTTTTCATTTAACAATCCATATGGTGCATGTCCTAAATGTCAGGGCTTTGGCAGAGCCTATGGCATTGATTGGGATGCGCTTGTTCCAGACAAAACGAAAAGCATAAAAGAGGGGGCAATTTATCCGTGGAGAAGCGAAAAATTTTCATGGTTTCAAAAAGATTTAATGCGCATAGCAAGAAAAGTTGGGATCCCGATAGATGTTCCTTTCAAAGATTTAAGCCCTGAACATCTTGAGATCATAAAAAATGGTTATGATGGGTTTGAAGGTATAAATGGATTTTTCAGACTGCTTGAGGAAAATTCATATAAAGTTCATTACAGGGTAATGCTTTCAAGATACAGGGGATATACAACATGTGATATGTGCGGTGGTTCAAGGTTGAGGAAAGAGGCATTAAATGTTAAAATTGCTGGAAAAACAATCTATGATGTTGTGCGAATGTCAATTGAAGAAGCCTTTCTTTTCTTTCAAAACATTGAACTAAGTGAATATGAGAAAACAATTTCAGCGAGCATACTTTCGGAAATAAATAGACGGTTGAAATATCTTTATGAAGTTGGGCTTGGATATTTGACTCTGGATAGATTATCAAGCACCCTTTCAGGTGGAGAAGCGCAGAGGATAAACCTTGCAACAGCGCTTGGTTCTTCACTTGTTGGAACGCTTTATATTCTTGACGAGCCAAGCATTGGCTTGCACCCACGGGATACCCATCGTCTTATAAAAATTTTAAAATCGCTTAAGGAAAATGGCAATACAGTTATCGTTGTTGAGCATGATAAAGAGGTCATTGAATCGGCGGATCATATAGTTGACCTTGGGCCGGGGGCAGGGGAAAATGGCGGAAGGATTGTTTTTCAGGGCAAATATGAAGATTTGCTGAAGGATGAAAATTCATTAACAGGTAAATATCTTAGCGGACGCTTGAAAATTTCCGTGCCAAAGGAAAGAAGAAAACCGAAAAAAGGAAACTCAATTATAATTCGTGGGGCAAAAGAACATAATTTGAAAAACATAGATGTTGAGTTTCCTTTAAACCTCTTTGTCTGTGTTACAGGTGTAAGTGGCTCGGGTAAGAGCACGCTTGTTCATGATATACTTTATGCAGCCTTGAAAAAATTAAAAGAGGGAAGCTATGATGGGAAAATTGGTAAGTTTGATAAAATTGAAGGTTATGAATTGATTGATGCCGTTGAAATGGTGGATCAATCCCCGATCGGTAAATCTCCTCGTTCAAATCCAGTTACATATGTCAAGGCTTTTGATGGAATAAGGGAAATCTTTGCGTCAACTTATCTTGCCAAAGCCAGAGGTTATACCCCGGGACATTTTTCATTTAACATTCCAGGTGGACGATGTGAAACATGCGAAGGTGATGGGTATGTTAAAATTGAAATGCAATTCCTTGCAGATATTTATCTACCGTGCGAATCATGCAATGGAAAAAGATACAAATCTGAAATACTTGAGGTTGAATATAAGGGGAAGAATATAAGTGATGTTTTAAATATGACCGTTACTGAGGCAATTGAATTTTTCCGGGGACATAAAAAAGTTGTTGAGAGGTTGAAGGTTCTTGATGCAGTTGGACTTGGATATATAAAGCTTGGTCAGCCTGCGAATACTCTCTCGGGTGGGGAAGCACAGAGGATTAAACTTTCTGCACATCTTCTTGCTTCTGAAACAAGTCCTCATACCTTATTTATCTTTGACGAACCAACAACTGGGCTTCATTTTGATGATATAGCTAAACTTTTGAAAGCATTTAACTCGCTCCTTGACGCTGGGCATTCAATTATCGTAATTGAGCATAATATGGATGTGATAAAATGTGCTGATTGGATAATTGACCTTGGACCTGAAGCAGGTGATAAGGGCGGATATGTGGTTGCAGTTGGAACACCTGAAGAAGTTGCGCAAAATCCAAACTCTTACACAGGACAATTTTTGAGAAAGTATCTTTAAGGGTGGGGGAAATTAAACATCAAAAATCTTGCCAACACACTTTGCAATTTGTGATTTTGCTCAACGAAATGGATATTGAACATTTATTATATTTCTGGTGAATTTTAAATTTCTTTTTGAAGCGAGGACCTCTGGGGGGAGGTTCTGCTTCATCTCTGAGGGTCTGGGTGAGACCCTGAGCAAAAGGGGTTGAGCCCAGACCTTTTCATATGTAAGTTGGTTTAACTTCATAAGGTATCGGGTCATCAATTCCAGCAAGTTGAAATCCCCTGAGTCTAAGGGCACAACTATCACAAACTCCACAGGCTATATCTTCCCTCTGGTAACAACTCCAGGTCAAATGTAAAGGAGCCCCAAGTTCAATCCCCTTTTTAACTATGTCAACTTTTTTCATATCAATTACAGGTGTAACAATCTCAATAGGTTTCCCCTCAACCCCTGCTTTTGTTCCCAATCTTATAACCTCGTTAAAAGCTCTGTAAAACTCCTTTCTACAATCAGGATAGCCCGAAGAATCTTCCTCAACCGCGCCAATGAAAATTTTTTTTGCATTAATTACCTCTGCCCAGGAAACCGCAATTGAAAGTATATTCGCATTCCTGAAAGGGACATAACTTGATGGAATCCCCTTTCTTTTCAAATCGGCTTTTTCAAGGGGTATATTTTCATCAGTTAAACTTGAGCCACCAATTAATTTCAAATGTTCAACATTTACAACCAGCCGTTTTTTGACACCATAAAAATCGGCTATATCATTAAACGCTTTCAATTCTCTTCCTTCGGTTCTCTGTCCATAATTTAAATGAAGAAAAGCAAGTTCATATCCTAAAGAATGAGCGATAGCAGCTGTTACGCATGAATCAAGTCCACCACTTACTAAAACCACCGCAATTTCTTTTTCCAGCATAACTTAACAAGGGATTTTTATTTTAAATTTTCTCTACTTTTATCATGTTCGTTGAACCTCGCTGGAATAAAGGAATTCCAGCTGTCATTATTATTAAATCTCCGCTGTTTAAAATTCCACTTTCCTTCAACTGAATTTTTGCGTTTTCTATTGTTTTGTCAGTTTCTGAAATTTCTCTTAGTTTGATTCCCGTTACGCCCCATATAAGGTTTAGATGTTTTACAACCTCATTGCTATCCGTTAGAGCAATTATAGGGACTGAAGGTCTGTATTTTGCTATTGCTTTTGCAGTTGCCCCTGTATGTGTTATGGTTACAATTGCTTTTGCGTTTAGCTGTTGAGCTAATAAACAGGCAGCACGTCCTATTGCATCAACTTCATTTTTTAACTTTAAACTTGAATCAAAGACAGGTTCGTAAAATTTATATTGCGTTTCAATTGTTCGTATTATTCTATCCATCACTTTAACTGCTTCAATTGGGAATTCACCAATTGATGTTTCGCTGCTTAGCATCACTGCATCTGTTCCATCAAGGACTGCATTTGCCACATCGGTTGCTTCAGCTCGGGTTGGTCTTGGATTTGAAACCATTGACTCAAGCATTTGAGTTGCAGTTATTACAGGTTTTCCAGCTTTATTTGCTTTTTTTATTAACATTTTTTGTAAGGGGGGAACATCTTCAGTTGGAAGTTCAACACCAAGATCACCTCTTGCAACCATGATTGCATCGGCAAGTTCTATTATATCATCAATTGATTTAACTGCTTCAAGTTTTTCAATTTTTGCGATGATTGGCACAACTTTGCCAAATTTTTCCATTTTTCTTCGCAGGTCAATTATATCATCTTTTTTTCTAACAAATGACAGCGCAACATAATCAACCCCATTTTTGAGCCCAAATTTTAAATCTTCAATATCTTTTTCAGTAAGCGATGGAATTCTAACGCTAACGCCTGGCAGATTTACACCTTTATGCGATTTTAAAACCCCACCATCAACAACTTCACATTTAACTTTATTCCCCTTAATTTCAAGAACTTTAAGCTCAATCATTCCATCGTCAAGGAGTATGATATTCCCAGGTTTAAGATCATCCGTGAGGTAATCATATTGAATTGGAATAATTTCGGTGTCTCCCTCAATTTGTTCTGCTGTTAGGAAAACCAAACCTCCTGTTTTAAGCTCAATGGGTTCTGTTTTTAATTTTCCAACCCTTATTTTAGGTCCTTGTAAATCTTGGATTATAGGGATAGATTTCCCCGTGATTTCGGAGGCTTCTCTGACAAGTTTTATAAATTTTGAATGTTCTTCATAATCCCCATGTGAAAAATTCAACCTTGCAACATCCATTCCTGCTTTTATAAGTTCAACAAGTTTTTCAACCGTGCTTACAGCGGGTCCAAGTGTGCAAATTATTTTAGTTCTTCTAAATTTTTCCTCATTTAAAAATTTTTCCATCTATTTGGAGAATTTTGTTTTTAAAGTTTATGTTCCGATTGAGATATGCAAATCAATTCCAACTTCGTTTATGGTTGAGCCTGGGATGAAAGTGCTTCTTGAGTCAGATTTTGATTTTGTCAAGCGGTAAAATAGCGAGCCTGTTACACGAGTACTTAACATATAACGAAATCTCAACTCCATGGTTGTCCTCAAAATTCCATCAAGTGGCAATGCTTCAGAGAGGTTTCTCGCCTGGTATGTTTGTCTTGAGTTTTTTGATGATGAATAGGTAAATGTTATATCAACATCATTTTTAAGAGAGAGCCCGAAGATCGGCAAGTTAAATCCGCGTTTTGAATAGCTTATGTTAAATGAAATTTCTCTTCTAAATGTTTCAACAATTGCTTTTGCAGAAAAGTTAAGATCATAATAAGTTGAAGTTATATATCTGAAACCTCCTGTAAGATTTCCATTCCATAGTGGTTTGAAAGTAAGATTAAGCCCGATTAGAGGGTTGAAATCATAGCCTGTTCTTTCACCTTCAAAAGTTTGTCCTTGCCCGATGAAGCTTCTCCATCTTTTTTCAAAGTTTGAGGAATATGCATGTTCAAGTGTTACACGAGTTGCGAATGATTTAAAAATTGAAAACTTCTCAAGCCCGTCCCATCTCAATCTCCAATTAAGGCGTGGGAAAAATCCGCCAAGGAGTTTGCTTAAAAATGGCAATGTCTCAAAACCCTCCTCAAATGCTTGTGCAAGTTTCTCGTCATCAGTTCGTTTATCTGTGGGATCAAGTTTAAGTTCAGCGTATTTTGAGGCTACGGATTTAATTCCGCTTTTGAAAACGCTGAACACGAAAACAGGTGGTAAGGTTAGGAAAGAACGACTAACTGAAGCGGAGCTCGTAAAGGAGGTAACTTTTGGAATCCCAAGTGAATCTGTAACAATTCTTTGATTTCTTTGATAGCTCCATCCAAGATTCCAGCTTAAGTCAAGGTAAGCGCCTTGCCAAAGGGAGCGGGAAGTTGTTATTGAAATTCTATTATTCTGGGAATAGTTATCGTCAAGGTTTCCATTTGGAGCTCTTAATCCCGGACTTTGCTCAAACCCGAAAAATGGAAAGCCTCCCTTGGGCGAAAGCCGAATTTTGCCGTTTGGATCGGATACAAGACCTAACTGATATAAAAATGATGGACCGTATTCAATTTTATCATCAATAAAAGGAAGCCAAGCCCAAAGATTTCCCATTCCGGGTCTTCCGCCATAAAGACCTGTGTTAATTGCTGTGTTCGTTTGGGTAAAGGTAACCTGAACATTTTCATAATCAAGTAAAGGTTTTTTTATGAGTATACTCAAAATATCTTTTAGCGAGAGCCCGGACTTTTTAGATGTATCTTTTTGAGTTTGTGCTTTAACTCCGCCTTCTGCTTTTTCTCCAAACCATGAATCAGCAAGTGATTTCAATCTTAACGAGAAGCCAAAGTTTAAGTTTGCTGAATATCCCGCGCTTCTACCAAGCTCTTTTTGTTGAAAATTATTTTGCCATCTATAAGCTGAAGAGTAGCTGAAATTTGCGTTAAGGTATTTATTCAAGCCCAAAATTGGAGGTATCCTTGGATTTGTCCCTATACTTATTTGCTGTGATAGGGTTGATGTTTTCCCGAAATTGATTAATCCGTCTTTGAAGAAGATGTCATCAAGAATTTCTTTCGTGCTTCTCTGTTGCCCAAGCGAATCTGTCTCAAGATGAACGAGATTGCTTCCGATGTCAACTTGATATCTCAAGGATGGATTGATTAACCCATTGTTTGAAAGCCTCCAATCAAATGAGAAACCTCTTTGTGCGTTAAAAACTCTGGTTGTTGGTTCGTAAGTTGCCTTTGTTCTGAACTTTCTATTTTCATGAGCCCTGTCAAATCTCATCATTCCAGAAAATGAAGACGGGGTAAATTGAATTTCCCAATCTTTATATGTATCAAGTAATGGGACTCCAGCGAAGAGTGACTTGAAAGGTTTCAGAGTTATCGGTTTTATACTTGTTGAATAACTTGTCTGAAAGTTAAAGCCCCACTTACTGCTTGTTTCGGTGTTTATATCTCTGAATTTTGAGCGATTGAAGTTAAAACCGAGGTTTATTTTATTGATTACATCTCTGACATACCATTTTTGCGAATTAATAGTAAAGTTGAAAGATGGAATAGCCCATGTTTCTGATATCATCACTTGTTGAATAACTGTTAATAAACTATCAGCTTTTCTATTTGCTTCTTCCTCGGTTCCTCCGTTTTCAATTGTGGTTTGTCTTAGGCGATTTGCTGCTTCTTTTGCAAGTATGTCCTTTCCGGGGATATATTTGGGAATCCCAATGTTTTCAGCCCTTGAGTATGTAAATGGAATTTTTAAAGATGAGCTTAAAAATGTGGGCAGAATTTTTTCAAGATTTAAATTCGTTGAGAGTGACCAATTCGTTGATAAAACACGAGTTGATGAATTCACAAATCTATCTGTAAGTCCTCTGAATTCGGGGCTTCTTCGTGCAATTCCAAAGTTAACACTTAAAAGTTCAGGCACATTAAACTGCGCAGATAAATTATACGCCCAACCGAGAGCATCATTCGCCTTTAAAAGTCGTAATTCATTTACCCAAACATCACCGGAAAGTAATCCTGGACCTTTACCCTTTGGATTTGTAACTCCAATTGCAATAAATGTTACATTCGTTAAGGATGGATTTCCCTTGATCCAGTATGTTGCCCCAGGTGGACCATCTGGCACGGATATTCTTTTGATGGGTTGATTTATTGAATCCCTTGTTTGTTTCAGAGCTGTAAGTTGTTCAAAAATGATTTGAATGTTGTTTCTCGCATCCCAATCTGGCCATATAGGTTGGCGATATTCGTAATAATTTGATGTGTCTGTTCCAACCCAAACGAAAATTTCGGCCGAATAATCTGTCGTGTCTCGGAAATAGAAACTTCTATCTCCGTGGACAAAAAGTCGCATAATTTTGTAGTTAAAAAGGTCAAGGCGTTGTGGAAATCTTCTCATCGCAAGGCGAAGTGTATCATCAGGGAGATTTCTAATTATGAAAGCAAGTGATTGTTCATTCCCCTCAATTTGTTGATCTGGTCTAGTTCTATCTCTTGGTCTCTGGACGCCAGGAGGTGGGGTATAATCTGGATTATCTTCAATGCTTACAACTGTAACTTTAAAGATCTCGTCATTCTTTACAAGTTCTTCCCAGTAGTTTCCAACAAGGTTAAATTCGGCTATTCTAATGATAGCCTCATTTTCAAAGCCAGTAAACCAAACCCTTACAAATTCAATAAGTGTAAAGCTTGGATTTCCTATCGTTCGCGTGTATGATGAAAGAGGTATTTTAAGTTGATACCAGCCATTTGAACCACCACCAGCAATGTATGGGTTATTCACGGTATCAAGTGGAACTTCATATTCAAAGTAATTATTTACAAGATCAAGTATATGATTTCTGTTAAGGTCTTCTTGGTCTGGTTCGGGATAAAAATTTCTATTTCCTTCGGTTCCGTTTCTTTTTAAGGGATCGGAGTAATTAAAGTTATCTTGGCTTGGGTCATCACCAAGCCATGGGTATTTTGCCTTTTCTTCTTCATCGCTCATTCCATCAAGCCCAACATCTTCATCTGGGTCAAGGCGGTAATTCCCATTTTTATCTTCGGTATCAAGTTTTCTATTTGGTATCACATCTTCTGAAATTTGTCCAAGGTTTATTAACATTTTTGCATTTGGTCCAGGGTTTCCAATGATTTTGAACCAGATTTCAATGTAAGTTATATTTTCTGTTGTAAGATCTGTTGAAAAATAGGGAAGAACTCTCATCATTCCTGCCCAATTTTGGCGGGGAAAATTTTTGATTGAATCCCATTTGCTGGTGTAGTTATACTGACCATGACTTTTTGGGAAAAACTGAATATCAAGCGGTGTTATAAATTGTTCTTCTTGAGCTACTCTTTTTTGGGGCCATACTTCGGTAATTTGAACCGATTGGGGGATGTTAAACCAGGCAAGGTATCCTTTTCTTTGAACTTTTATTGTATCAGATATTTCTTCTTTTCTTGTTTCGCCAAGCAAGGGCATAAAGGCGGGAGGGCTTGAGAAATGCCAGTGGCTTGAAATTAAACTGAAAGAGATAATTCGTTTTGAGCCTTCAAAGTCGTCAAGGTAAACAACGCTTTCGCGGTTGTCACCTGAGATTGTGCTTTTTCTTGTATTAGGATCGGCAATTATGAACGCTGATTCCCCGCGCAGTGAAAATGAAGCATCCTGTTTTGCTTGATAGCCCGGGAATATGTTGAAAGCTTCCGATATTCTTCTTGAATTAAGTTTTGTTGAAAAATCAACCCCAAGCATGGTGTTGCTTATCGGCTCTTCACCTAATCTTACTTTATCACTTAAACTTTGCTGGGCGTAATTCATAAGTGTGAAGCCAAGTTTTGTGTTTTCGCTTATATCAAGATCTCCACGAGCTCCAAGTATAGTCTTTGATGCAAAGGAGAAGAGATCATTTGTTTCATATCTTATTTTCAGATTAGCTCCTGGAAGCAAAGCATCACGATTTATGACTGTCAACTGACCAAGTATATAGTCAACCCTGTAATCAACGCCCTCAACCAAGCGTCTATCATTTAAATAAACTTGCACACTTCCTTCTGCGACATTGAATCCAAGATTATATGTTGCTTGCACATCACTTGTTAATTTAGCTGAGATCACAAATTTTGAAGCTTTTGCGGTGTTATTTCTCGCAGCAACTTGATTCGTATCGTAAATATCATCATAGGAAATGGAGTTTATGAATTCATCATTTTTATCTGCGAAGATTTTTTTCAATGTTTCTTTGCTGAATGGTTTTAGGAACGGAAAAATAATTTCGCCTCGGCTTGGGTTTATCGTTTGGTCAGAGAAATCAAATTTATTATCTGAGCCCGGGGAACCATCTTCTGTAAATTTATCAAATCCAAATGCTTTTAGAAGATTTATCCCATCAATATCTTCTCTTTCTTCTTGGTCTGGGCTTGGTTTGTAGAGAAGTTTTAGTTCAAATCCTTCCTTTTTTATATTCCTTGCCCCACCAAGTGGGTAGATGTTTCTTAACTGTAATATCCATGCCTTTTTAAAAGATGGCTGTGGTGATCTGGGTCTTACAAGTTTTAAAACAAGCGTTGCAGATGTATCAGTTAAAGAATTAATAAAATCTCCATAAACCGTATCGTCAGCAGCAATTTGAGTCGGTCCTTCAACTCTATAGGCAACTGCAAGTGCTTGATTGTCTTGGATCTCTATATTAAGTGAGATGACGCCAATATCTGGGTTGATGGTATAATCTTTGCCTGGTTCAAGTTTTCTAAAAAGCCCAACTTCAATTCTCCCGGGATCGCTTTGAAGGACCTGTGTTCTTAAACTGTCATAATAAGCTTTATTTGTTATCGGTGGTAAGTTTATATCCGCCACAATGAATCTTGTCAAGCCTGGCTCGGGGCGTTCAAGTTGTGAAATCCATACCTCAATATCTTTAACTTGAAGTTCCGGGGCAACTCTCAGTGGGGGGCTGTTCTGGTAATAGGGTTCATAAGTTTGTATGTATTTTTCATCAATGAAATAATGTCTCTGAGAGTATTGGTAGAGAAACACCCTGGTTTCCTGAGTTTGAGCACCACCTGTTAAAACCCTTTCTTGTGCCTCGCCTTTTTTCTGACTTGCTATTGTTGTGAGTTTTAATGGACCAAGTTGTAAGTTTGCCTTTATGCCAAACAGCGCCTGACTGCTTCCAATTAAAGAGGACGGGGTTTGAAGGGAAACATTACCTGCCTCAATGCTTTGAATTACCTCGTCATCATAACCTTTGTATTTTATTTTAAGCTGGTTTTCAAACTCAAATTGTCTCTGTGTGTTCCAATCAGCTGTTATGTTAAGTTTATCACCAATGGTTCCACCGACATTTATTTGAACCTGCTGATTGAAGTCAGGTTCGTTTCTAACGCTTCCAAGTCGCGATACTATAAGCTGTTCGGTTTTTTCATTTCGCCATGCCCCCGTTATATCAACAGCGCCGGAAATGTGAAGATTTATAACAGGTGGACCAAATATGCTCAAAATCGGATTTGCCGGAACAGGTATCTGAATGTTTGTTATGCTTCCAAAAAGCTTTTCAATATCATCCTTTTCTTCTTTCCTTTCGTATCTTTGAGCAAGTTCAATCCACGATTTTCTTCTGTTTTCTTCAAGTCGGAGTTGAATGTATTTTTCAATAGGTATAATAAGCGGGAAAGTATGTTCAAAGCCCGCTATCTTTTCTGTTATTTTAACGAATTTACCTGTTGAATCAATTTTTATGTCACGCGTTACCAGATTTGGAGGGGTGAAAAGCAATGGGTGTGGTTTAGGGCGATTTAATTGAATGTAAGGTTTGAGTGTAAATTTTTTATTGAAAATTTTTACGCGTGCTGTTGAATCAATCTCTGTGGAATCAGTTTTCGTAATAATTGTATCTGACGGAATTGTATCTGTCCTCGCGAAGAAATTAAAGGCAAGGTTTGAAATGCCAGCGTAGGAAAAATAAGGAAAAAATACAGTAAGTAAAATAACATAAACTCTTGAAATCATCTGATAACTCACCTGCGATTGTGTTTAACAGCGTAGCAATCGGCTATGCTCAACTTTAGTTTTGTTTTTGACTATTTAAAAATAAGATTTTTAAGATTTAATTTCAAATTGAGCGAATGTTTTTAGATTGCTTAATTAACCCACATTTGCTAATTTTATCAAAAAGTAAAAGAGGAAAAACGATGCAACTAATCCTAATTCTTTTGTTGGTATCTCTTCTTAATATAAGCTCTTGTGTAAGGGAAACACCATATCAAGCGCCAAGAAAAATTAAAAGAATGTCTGCGGAAAAATTTTTTGAAATCAAAAAGGCAAAACTTGATAAGTTTGTTTTACCAGCTATGAAGAATGAAGGTATTGATATGTGGATTGTTTTGACCCGTGAATATGTGGTTGATCCGCTTGCAAAGGACTTATCAGCAGATAGAGCGGTTGCAAAAACAGCGCTTGTATTTATGAATGAAGGTGATGCACTTAGAAAAATTGCTATATGTGCAAGTTACGATGTTGATCCTCTCCAGAAATCGGGAATTTATGACACTATAATTTCTTATAAAAAAGAAGGTCTTGCACCACATTTGAGAAAAATTGTTGAAGAGAAAAACCCAAGGAAAATCGCACTTAATATCTCCGAAGATTCCCCAATAGCCGATGGTCTTTCGGCAAGCATGCTTGAATATCTTAAAAACACGCTTGGTGAAAAATTTTCAAAAAGGTTCGTCTCTTCTGAAAATATTGTAATAGCCTACAGAAGCCAGCTTTTGCCAGAGGAAATTGAGATTATGAGAGAAGCTGTTAAAATAACCGAGGAGATAATTTCAAAAGCATTAAGCAATGAAGTTATAAAACCAGGCAAAACTACTGAGAGAGATGTTGCAAATTACATAAAAAGATTGATGCGTGATTATGGAGTTGAACCATCTTGGGAGCCAGAAAGCTGTCCAAGTGTAAATGCCGGAATAACACGCGGTCACTCTGAACCTTCTGATTATGTGATCCAGCGAGGTGATTTGATAACAGTTGACTTTGGAATTAATTTAAGCGGTTACTGCACCGATATTCAACGAACAGCCTATGTTTTAAGAGAAGGTGAAACGCAACCACCTGATTATATTTTGAAAATGTGGGAAACGAATGTTAAGGCGACTGAAGAGGGATTTAAAAAGATGAAACCTGGAGCAACTGGTTTTGAAGTTGATAGCTCTGCGAGGGCTGTTATTATCCAAGCGGGTTATGAAGAGTATCCTCACGCAACTGGACATGTCATTGGATATTCAACTCATGAAGTTGGTCCAATACTTGGTCCGAACTGGAAGGATAGATATGGCAGGAAACCTTTTTATAAATTGTTGGCAGGACAGGTTTTTGCACTTGAACCATCTGTTTACCTTTACAATAAAGAAAGAAATGGATACATGAGAATTGGACTTGAGGAAGATGTTTTGATAACTGAGTCAGGTGCTGAATTTTTAAGCACACCCCAGAAAGAACTTATATTGATAAAATGATTCAAACCGAGCCATACACAGCGCTTGCCGAAATTTATGATTGTGTTATGAGAGATGTTCCTTATAAGAAGTGGGCAAAATATGTAATTAAATTGATCCAGAAGTTTTGTCCGAACGCTGAACAAATTTTTGAATTTGCATGTGGAACTGGAACAATGTTGGCTCTATTGAGAAAGCATGGATTTGTCGCCGATGGGATGGACTATTCCAAAGCGATGATAAATAAAGCGAGGGAGAAACTTAGAGGGGAAGATGTTAAGTTGTTTGTTGGAGATATGTCAGATTTTAAAATTGGTGAGAAATATGATGTCGTTTTGTGTTTATATGATAGTGTGAATTATTTAAGCGATATTGTAAAGTTTCATGGGCTTTTTAAAAGCGCTTGGGATTTACTTTATGATTGGGGTATTTTTATATTTGATGTCTCAACGGAGTATAATTCAGTTCAAAATGCATCGCTGATGAATGTTAACGGGTGGTGTTCGGAGGTAAAGTATAAAAGACGAAGTTATTATTTGAAAAGCGAAAGAGTTCATATCAATGAGTTTGAGATTGAGTTAAATGGGGTGGTATATTTTGAAAAGCATGTCCAGAGAATTTATAAAATTTCAGAGATTGAAGATGTTGTCAAAGGAAGTGATTTTTTTGAAATTGTTGGTTGTTTTGATGGATTTTCGTTTATAAAAGGAAGCGAATGGTCCGAAAGGGTTCATTTTGTTTTAAAGAAAAAGGAAAGTTAAAATGGTTGAATTTCAAAATGTATCTGTTTGGTTTGGCGACAATCTTGTTTTTAAGGATTTAAATTTTAAGGTTAACGATGGTGAATTTGTTTTCATCACTGGTCCAACTGGTTCAGGTAAAAGCACTCTTTTACGGTTAATTTATATGGATGTTTTCCCAAATCGGGGTAGGGTTATAGTTGGAAGTTTTGATTCAAGGAGGATAAAAAAAAGGCAGATACCCTATCTTAGAAGACGACTTGGAATAATCTTTCAGGATTTTAAACTTCTTGATGATAGGAATGTTTTTGAAAATGTTGCTTTTGCTCTTTATGTTACGGGCGCAAGAAGGAAAGAAATTAACAGAAAAGTTTTAACAGCACTTGCAGAGGTTGGATTAAGCCACAAAAAGAACAGTATGCCCGATGAACTTTCAGGAGGGGAGCAACAGAGAGTTGCGATAGCAAGAGCAATTGTAAACGAACCATTCTTATTGCTTGCTGATGAGCCAACGGGAAATCTTGATCCTGATACATCTACGGAGATAATTGAACTGTTGAAGAAAATTAACCTTCGTGGGACATCAATTATTATGGCGACCCATAACTATTCAATCATTGGGATGGTGGACAATTCAAAAGTTTTTCAAATATCAAATTATAATCTCGCTCAAATAAAATAAAAAGGGGAGCACTTGGCTCCCCAATGTCCCCGAGCGCCAAAGTTTTGTTAAAAATCTATTCGGCTGGAATTGAAATTATAAATTCGGTTCCATTGCCCAGTTCGCTTATAACTTCAATTTTCCCATTGTGATTTTCAACTATTTTTTTGCATATCATCAGACCATAACCATGTCCATCTGGTTTTGTGGTTAAATTTATATTAAAAAGTTTCTCACGAACCTCTGGGGGGATTCCAGGACCGTTATCAGCGACCCTTACCTCAATTCTGTTAAATTCCCTGTCAAAATATGTTCTGGTTATTATAGTTGCATCTTTTCTTGCATCGGTGGCATTTTTGTAAAGATTAATCAAAAGTTGCTGAAACTGGAATGGATCAATGTTAATTATCGGAATCTCGGGATCAAGTTCTTCAATAAATTTCACCGTTGAATATCTTGACAGCGGTTGAACAAATTGTATTGTCTCTTTGACGATATTATTTATGTTAGACGGTTGCTTGTTTGGTTTCATTTCTGCACTGTCAAGTAAGCCACGAATGAAGTATTTCATTTTGTTAATTCCAAAAAGTAGGGAGGAAACCGAGTTGTTAAGTTTTTCATCTTGAGAAATTCTTGCTATTTCTCTTGAGATAAGCTTGGCATTGATTGAAATGATGGTCAGATAGTTTGAAAGTTCGTGCCCGATTTCGGAGGCAAGTGCTCCACGCGTTGCCATCCTTTCGGCTTTTATCATAGCCTCGTTCGCCGATTGAAGATCGGCATATGCCTTTGAAAGTTTTTCATAGAGTTTTGCATTTCGTATTGCAATGGCAGCATGACCCGCAAGTATTTCAAAAAGTTGAAGTATCTCATTCTTGTGAATCCCTGTAACACGATTGCTGTCAACATAAACGACGCCTATTACCTGGTCATCAACCTTTAATGGGACGCTGATTATTGTTTTAAGATTAAGTGCAATGATGCTTTCCTTTTTCATGAAATCGCCATAATTGACAATGTCTTCAATAACTATTGGCTCACCACTTGAATACACATCCTGAACTATGCTTTTACTATATGCAATTTCTTCTTCATCAATTGTTTCTCCCTTTGAATTTCTTGCAAGAGCACATTTTAAATTATCACCCCCATTGGATAAAAATAAACAACCCTTATCGGCTTTTGCAAGCGAAATTAAATTATCAAGAACTATTTTTAAAACCTCTTTAAGAATTAGCGATGAATTTATCGCTTTGACGACATTGAGAATAATTTCAAGGTTTCTATGTTTTTCCCCCTCAAGTTCCTCAATTCGTTTTTTGACATCTGTTATTTTCTTTCTTACCTCTTCAAATATGTCAAGGTTTTCAATCATTGGTGATTAAACCTTAATTTAATTTTTAAAAAAGCCGGCGGCTGAGCTAAAACCGCCGGTCTAATTGTTTTTTAAGCTTTTAACTCACTCAATTCAATCTGGATTCGGGCGATGTATGATTTAACTTTAATTTTCTTAAAGTATTTGAGCGATGAACTCAATGATTCCCTGGCTTTGTCAATCTGTTCTTGCTTTTTGTAAAGCTGGCTCAATTCATAATAAGTTTCACCGAGGTTGAGCCAGTTTTTAAATTCAAGATTTAGATCAATTGATGTCTTGAAGTAACTCTCCGCGAGTTGAAGATTCCCATGTTCAAGCTGGATGACACCAAGTATTCTATAAGCATCCGCAATGCTTTGCCTATCTCCAATTTTATAGAATATATCAAGCGAGCGCGTCACATATGCAGTTGCAAGTGGGAGATCTTTGATCCGAACATAAGCATCAGCCTTGCCAAGGTAAGCAAGGGCAAGCATATAGCTGTCCTCAAGCTTCTGCGCAAGTTCAATGCTTTTATCAAATTCTTTAACAGCAGCATCATATTCGCCTTTATGAATCAAGGTTATCCCGATGTTGTGATATGTCTGGGCAAGTCGTAAAGCATCACCTCTTTTCTCAAGCCTTGGCAATGCTTGCTGAAAATGTGAAATGGCTTTATCCCAGTTCCCGCGCATACTTTCAATTATCCCGAGATTTATATGCAACCTTGCTATCAATTCCTCATTTTTCGTTTTTTCAGCTTTTTTAAGTGCATGGTTGAAGTATGTTGTCCCAAAATCATAACGACCGCTTTCATAAAACGCTATACCAAGACCATTTTCACATAGTGCAATCCCATCAGTATTGCGAAGCTTTTGATATATTTTCAGCCCTTGTTTCAGAGCTGAAACTGCATCGTTTAATTCATTTTGTTTTGTTTTTACCTCGCCAAGCTTGACATATGCTTTTGCCCTTGCCTCATCAAATTCGCGGGTTTTTCCAGCTTTCTTTATCACAAGTAAGAAACAGTTCTCTGCCTTATCAAACTCTCCATATGTTAAACACACATCTCCAATGTCAAAACACATCTGAATAAATTTATACTGCTCAAGATATTCAGCGGATAAACTTAACAATGTATCAAACTTGAGCTCGTTTACTATTTCTTCTTGAACTTCTGGCTCAACCTCAATTTTATTCTTTGCTTCTTTTAGATCCAGAATGAAATTTTCCTCTCGTTCTTTAACTATTTGATTAAATTTTTTAATGAAGTCGTCCCCGCAGTACCTGCGGGCGACGGCTATAACTTTATCAAGAAAACTTGATTTAAGCCTTTTCATGGCGTCCATACCTCCTTGTTGTGAAGGGTTAAAATTAAGCAAAAATTACCATGACCATCCATATCTTGAGAAATGGTTTGTCTGGAAGCTTATTGTTTGTTTTTCCGTATTAACTGTCACGGGGCTGTTAACATATTCCCAGTTTCCGGTATCTGGGTTATACCATACTGGTTTAAGATCATATGGTGAGCCGTCTTCAAGGTCAACCCCAGCATACGAAAGCGTAATTGTGACATTCTTATTAAACGTCATGCTTGGATTAAATTCAACAGCAGCGTATTCACCGCCAAGAACTTCAACTGTCACATAAGTTGGTTCGCTAACCGCGCCCGCAGGAATAAACACGGAGTTATTATAAGTTTTTTTACCTCCAACTGTTGCATCTTTGTCCGGGAACACCCATTTGCCCGCAAACCCTTTCTTAGCAAGTAGTTCCTGCTTGAATGCGTCATTCCACTTCAAAAGCTTAACCTGTGTACCTTTGTTGACTATTCCCGGTTTCCCAGTTGAAAATCCAACCGGGTTATCAGCGCAACTTGTTAAAAAGAATGACAGGCTGATAACGAAGATGATGACGCCGAGAGTTGAGATAAGACGCTTCATGGTAACCTCCTTATTTTAGTTTAACATTTAGTTTTGAGTTTATTATTTGTAAGGTTCACACCCGCAATCGGCAAAAAACCACTCGCATCTACACTTTGGCTTGGTGCCATCTGGGCACTGAGTTTTGCAAGATGTAAGCAAGCAATTAACCTCACACCCAGGAAGCTCCATAGGTGAAATCCCTTCTTCGCCCTTAACTGGTTTAAGTGAACTTAAAATAAAATCCATAAGTACTTTCTTTTCAGCCTCGCTTAACTTTGATAGCTCAGATTTATAAATACCAAACCAGTATCTATATTCCCCAATATCTCCTTTCTTTGCAAACTTAAAGGTTTCCTTGATAGAGTTTATAAAATCAATTTTATCTTTGAATAAATGATTTTCCTCAAGCCAAGGAATAAGTTTATTGAAATTTGTCTCATGTTGGGACAAAACTATTATTTTAACCTCTGCTTCTGCCTGAGCGTTCGCAAAGTTTATAAAGAAGATAAGCATGCTGATAACGAAGATGATGACGCCGAGAGTTGAGATAAAAAGCTTCATTGTAGATTCATTAATTTTAGCTTAACATTTAGTTTTGAGTTATTATTTGTAAAGTTCACACTCACAATCAGTGAAAACGAAATATAAAACTCAAAAGCACAGCATATATCAACACATAAACTGTAAATAATACACCACTTTCATACATTCATTATTTGCAAAGAACGATCAAAATAAGCCAAAGCAAAATCACCAACTGCAATTTAATGCCAAATCCATTTTAAGTTTTTTCAGAGCTTTATGATCAACTTGGATTATAAGCCAGATAACTTGATCGTAGAAGTTTGCTTAAGGATTTCAATACCTGAACTTTAATCCATTAGCAAAAATTTGGCTAAAACTTCAAGCAGCGGTTTTAACAAAACATCAAAGATAAGGTAAAGTCCTGAAGGCAAATTATTAACTTTTGTGAGAGTTATGTAAAGAACGAGATTTCATTATAAATTTCTGCAAAGATTATGCCAGATTTTTTGCTCGGCAATAAAATCGTTGTATATCAGTTAGTTTTGTGAAGGGATTTAACTTTTTGTTTGGTTTCTTTTTCTAAATTTGTAACATCGTGTAATAGATTGCTGCAACGAAATGTTACAGTATGTAATAGATTGTATCAATGAGGGGTTATCCGGTATTTTTGGATTAGGCGGTCAAGGCGTGGGCGCGAGATCCCTAAAATTCGAGAAGCGCGAGTTTTGTTCCAGGAAACGCGGACGAGGACAGATTTTACAAGTTCTTTCTCAAGATTTTTTAAGCTTGCAGATTCAATGGGGAATGTTATATGTATGTTTGTAGATGTTTCGTTAGCAAGTTGAATTGGAGTCTGCGGTTTCATTTCAAATAAAAATTTGAAATCATCTGGCGTTAGATATTCGTTGTTTGTTAAAATAACCGCTCTTTCTATTACATGTCTGAGTTCCCTTATATTTCCTGGCCACGGATATTTTTTTAGCATAGCTTTTGCTTCAAGTGATAGCCCTTTGACTTTTGGCAGGTTTTTGCGGTGAAGTTCATTGAATTTGTTTATATAATATTCGGCAAGGAGAAATATGTCGTCGCCTCTTTCGCGCAATGGTGGTAAATAAATTGGTAAGAGCATCAATCTGTAGTATAAATCCCGTCTGAATTTGTTTTCTTCAACAAGGGTTTCAAGATTTTTATTTGTTGCAGCTATAATTCTCCCTTCAAACTTTAACAGCTCAATGCCCCCAACCCTTCTAAATGTTTTATCTTCAAGCACTTTTAAAATTTTCCCCTGTAAATTCAAATCAAGATCTCCTATTTCATCAAGGAAGATCGTTCCACCGCTTGCAACTTCAAATAAGCCCATTTTTCTGTCCTTTGCATCTGTGAAAGCGCCTTTTTCGTGACCGAATAATTCCGATTCAAGGAGCGTTGGCGGTATTGAAGCGCAGTTTATCTCAACAAATGGTTTTATGTCGGAATAAGTATTTTGGTGAATTATCCTGGCAAGGAGATTTTTTCCAGTTCCAGTTTCACCAATTATTAAAACGGTCAATTCGCTGTGTTCAATTGCTTTTTTGACAAGCTTTAGGACTTCCTTCATTTTGTCGGAGTTTCCAATGAAATTAGAAAAGTCAAACTGCTCTTTTCTTATGTTTAAAAGTTTTTCTATATCGCTTTTTTTCTTCCACTCATAAGCTTTGTTCTTTATAAAATCGGAAAAAGATGTGCTTTCTTCGGGCATTGAAAAGTATGATAAAACGCTAAGTTTTATAAGTTTGACTGTCAAAGCGTATGACTTGACGAAATCAACGCAGGCTGTATTTTGAGATCCAAATTGTTCAACCGCTGTTTCAAGAAGTGTTTCATCACTTTTGCTGGAAATTGCAATTATTACAAGGTCAGGCTTCTGAAGCGAAGATCTTCTTAAAGCGTTATATGAAGATATCAAACTAACATCAAAATAACCCTCTTCAACAGGGATAAATTTTTTCACATCTTCAAGGATCGCCCTACTTGTGCTTATAAGGAAAATTTTAAACTTTCCGTTCACCTTTGTTTAAACTTTTAAATTTTGTATCATTTTTACAAACTTTTCGTTCTCAACATCTTCAAGATAGGTTCTTATAAATTCGGGCTTTTTAATTCGTTTAAGTGTCTCTTGAAAATTTAATAAAGCGACTTCAAAATTCTGCAAAAACTTTGCATCAAGTCCTCTTCCCCTGTAACTTTGTGCAAGCATAAGGTAAATTTTCCATTTCGGTTCAAAAAATTCATATCCGAGAAGCTCGGCTGATCTGTTAAGATATTTAAGAGCAAGCGAATTATTTTTACCTTCATATCCAAGCGAAATGAGAAAGAATAATAGGGAACTTAAATTCAAATCCGTGACCTTCTCGGCATAGCTTTCGGCAATTGAAATTATTGAATTAAAGTTTTTTATCTCACCTGCTACATAATTTAATTTGAGAAGAGAAATTAAAATTTTCAAGTAAAGTTCATTACTTCGCTTGATATCCTCGCTGTTTAAAAGCCTGATAAGAATTGATTCTGATTTAGGGAAATTTTTACTTTTCATTTCTATCAATGCGTTGTAGTAATCAATCAAATATGGCGGAATTTCCCGACATTTCTGGCTTATCTCGTTGAAAATTAATTTGGCATTTTTAGCATCTCCAGCGTTAAGGTAAAGGACAAGAAATAGCAAGTTTGTCTCACATAATCCATCAAAATTGTTCGTTTTTATATAAATTTCTCTTGCTTCTTTTATGTTATTGTAGGCTTCTTCAAGTTTAAAATCTTCAATCATCAATTCTCCAATGTTTCCAAGCACATTTGCAACGCCTGGAATATCATTTATCGTTTTATAAATTGTTAACGCCTTTTGATAATTTTCAATCGCTTTGTCGTGGTCTTTTCTTTTAAAGTAGCTTATTCCGATGTTGTTGTAAATATGGGCGCTTTGCGTTATGTTTCCAATTGATTCGGAAATTTCAAGTGCTTTTTTCCAGTAAGATATCGCTTCATCATATCTTCCGTTTATGCTGTGAAAATTTGCAATGTTGTTGTATCCGGCGATGATTTTAAATGAATCCTTCTTTTCAAGTCGGTGTTTTAAACTCAATTCAAAGTAAATCTTCGCTTTTTCTTCTTTTCCCTTCAACTGTGAAATTATACCAAGCCCTGCGAAAAAATCCCCGATGACTTCAGTTTTCGCAATAAATGAAAGTATCCTTTCAAACTCAAAGGATTTCAATAATGAAAGTGCTATGTCAATTTCTCCACTTGATGCGAGAATTTGTGAAATTTTTGTCGCAACCCTTGCTTTTTCGTAAACCGTGTCGCATTTTTTGAATTCATGTTTCAAAATTTCTATGGCTTTATCTGTATCGCCAAGGTGGAAGTATGCTTCCGACATCAACTCAAACGCCCATAATTCATCAAAACCTTCAAGCGTTGAGATCACTTCTTTGTAGTTTCCAGTTTGAAAATTTAAATCAGCAAGTTTTATTCTAAAAGATGGTTTCAAATAATCTGGCAAGAAATCAAAAATTTCCTTGCAGATATTTATCGCTTTTTTAAACTCCCCTTTTGATATAAAGTTTTCAATTCCTTTTTCCGCAAATTTTTCAATGCCTTTTTTATACTTCGCTTTTGTGAAATGATAGAGGATTTTATCAGCGTCTTTGTCACCTGAATAGTTCATATAAGCTGAAGCATAAGTCAGGTGAATCATCTTTTTCGTCTCATCGTCAAGTTTATTCTCAATATGCTTTTTTAAGGCTTTGTATGTGATTGAAACTTTTTCGTTTTCAATTTTCACAACGCCAAAACTTTGAAGTTGAAGTAAATGAGAAAGCATATTAGATTTGAAAAATTCATTTAAAATCCCTATATCAACTGGCTCATCTGCCAGACTTAAAATGTTAAGAATTTTCCTCTGAACAAATGAGATCTGCTCCAATCTGTTTAGTATCTCGTCAAATTTAGTTTTTGCAATTTTGGGGATTTCAAATGTTTCGGTTTCAGTTTTATCTTGGAGGTAGCGGGAGAAGATCTCAACCACTGCGGATATACCATCTGTATATTCAATAAGCGTTTCAGCAAGTTTTTCTATGGTTTGATTGTCAAAGTCAAAATGTATGAAGAGGTAGTCTTTCAATTCCATAAGGTTAAGCGGGCGCAGATAAATTTTCTCTGATTCAGGGACAAGAGATTTAAAAAAGTTAATATCATCACAAGCGATGAAAATCGCGATATTTTTCTTTTGGAGTTTTTCGGGCAATAAAAAGGACTTGATGAAAATTTCGCTAAATGGTTCAGCAGGATTTATGTTGTCAATTAAAACAGCGATGGGGAAGTTTGATGACGCTTCAAGTAAAAGTGTTCTTAAAAATTGTGAAAATTCTATGATGATGTATGAGTTGATGTTTTTTTCATCTTTGAGTTTTTCAAGTTTCAGCCGTAGTTCTGGGGACAAATTTAAGGTGAATGGTGATTTTAAGATGGAGTTTAAAGTTTTTTCAATGTTGGTTTCAGCGATCCATAAAGTTTCAAAGCCAAGAAGTTTTGCTTCAATGTTTATATAGCGCAGAAGTGATGTTTTTCCGAGCCCATCAGCTCCAACGATTAAAGTTATTTTTCCAGATGATTGGATTGTTGAGTTGAGGATTTCAATTGCTTTTTTGAGCGCTTCATCTTTTCCAAGCGGTTTCCTAACTTTAAAACTTTTTGGTTCTTTTATGTCTGGTGTTAATTTTTTAAGTGTGTTAATAACCTCACGAAGATCAGAGGGTCTTTCCTCGGGGTTGGGAGCAAGCATTGAATTTAAGAGATTTTGAACTTCATCCGGAAGGTTTGGGAATTGGAGTTGTTTTTTTGAAAGATGCCATTTTAAAATTTCAATGGGTTCATCAGCGTTAAAACTTAATTTCTCGGTGAGGATATAAACTGATAAAACACCAAGTGAATATATATCAGCACGATGATCAAATTTTTCACCTCGTAAAATTTCAGGTGCTATGTAGTAAAGCGTTCCAACTGGTAAATTTTCAAGGTTTGTTTTTTCATATCCAATTGCAAGCCCGAGGTCTGTGATTTTAACTATGCCGGTTGATGAATTAATTAATATATTTTCAGGCTTGAGGTCACGATGAATGAAACCAGCTTTATGGATTACATGCAGAGCGTGAGATATCTGAAGAATGGCTTGGAGCTTGTCTTTAAAATCCTTATTTGAAAGAAATTTCACTATATCTTGTATATCACAGTATTCAAGCGTGATAAATTTTCTTGATAAAAAATTTGAATCGTCGCAGATCCTTATAGTTCCGAAATCGTAGGCAAGTATGATGTTAGGGTGTTCAAATTGTGATGTGATTTTAAATTCGTTCATAATTTTTTCTTCTGAGATAGGGTCGGGTTTGGCAATTTTTAGTGCAACAATTTTTTCTGTAAGGGTATCAACTGCTTTAAAAACTTCAGCGATAGCTCCTTGACCTATTTTTGAAATTACTTTATATCTTTTGTTGATGAGCAAAGTTGTGTGAATTAATTTTTTACTTTTGTTAAATTAACAATGGCTTTTGAATTAATCAATAGCATTGTTTGCCGAGCCATATCCTTTAAAAATAAATTTTGACATGTGGAATGAAAATTCTCGTCATCAATCCGGGTTCAACATCAACGAAGGTTGCAATCTTTGAGGATGAAAATCAAGTTGATTTAAAAGTATTGAGACATTCACCCGAGGAACTTTCAAAGTTTAAAACTCTATGGGAGCAGTTTGACTTTAGATTAAAAATTATACTTGAATTTTTAAATGAGAATGGTTTGAGACCGACGGATTTTTCCGCTGTCGTTGGGATCGGTGGGCTTTTGAGACCTGTGAAGGGAGGAACTTATTTGGTAAATGAAAAAATGCTTGAGGACGCAAGGAACAATTTCCAGGGTGAGCATCCCTCAAATCTTGGTTGCGCACTTGCTTATGAAATTGCCAAAATTGGTAATGTTGAAGCGTTTACAGTTGATCCTGTTTCAGTTGATGAATTTGAACCACTTGCGAGGTATTCAGGGCATCCGCTAATTCAAAGGAGAAGTTTATCTCATGCCCTTAACATTCATGCAACTGCACGACTTGCAAGCGAGAAAATCGGGAAGAGATATGAGGAAGCGAATTTTGTTGTCGCACATCTCGGTGGTGGGATATCCGTTTGCCCAGTTAAAGGTGGGAAAATAATTGACGCAAATGATGCAAGTAGTGATGGACCTTTTTCCCCTGAAAGAACGGGAGGGCTTCCGCTTCAACCGTTTATAACGCTTTGCTTTTCTGGGAAGTATACCGAGCAAGAGATGAGAAAATTGGTCATGGGTAAAGGTGGTTTGGTTGCATATCTTGGAACAAATGATGCAAGTGAAATTGAGAGAAGAATAAAAGAAGGGGACACATATGCAAGGGAAGTTTATGAAGCGATGGCTTATCAAATTGCAAAAGAAATTGGGGCGATGGCAACTGTTTTAAAAGGTGATGTTGACGCTGTTGTCTTAACAGGAGGACTTGCAAATTCAAAAATGCTCGTTGATTGGATCACGGAGCGAGTTTCTTTTATCGCTCCAGTTATCGTTTTCCCAGGTGAAGATGAGATGAGAGCACTTGCAATGGGTGCTTTAAGGGTTTTAAGAGGAGAGGAAAAAGCTAAAGAATATCCAGATTTTTGAAAATTTCGGATTTTACTGGATTATCTCTTGTGTTTTTGAAGACGGTAATTTAATTTACCTACGGTCTTTTAAATAAAATCTTTCGCAAAATGCGTTTATCAAAAATTCTCTTTCTATCGGTTTTGTTTTTCATCCCCTTATCCCTGCTTTATCCCCAAACAGACACAATTGTATCAAGATTTGTTGGTCCTGGTGTAAAACATATTTCAATCACTTTCCCAAGCGTTCCCTGGACTGTAAATGTGCTTGAAATTGATATCACAAATCCATTTATAACGCTTGAAACGGTCAAGGCGTCAAAAAGTGGAAGAGAACAGTTGAAAGCTTTTGAAAAAACAAGTTCAATGGCAGGCAGGAAGAACTATGCAGGTCATACCGTTGTGGGTGCAATTAACGGTGATTTTTACAATACTCAAACTGGTGAACCTATAAATATCCAGGTGGAAAACGGAGAAGTTTTGAAAAGACCAATTTCAAGGTCGGTTTTCGGGTTGACATTTGATAAAAAACCGTTTATTGAAATTTTTAATTTTTCAGGGAAATTGATCGTTGGTGATTCTATAAGGAATATAGATGGGGTCAACGAGCCAAGAGGAAGTAATATGCTGGTTTTTTATAACAGTTATTTTGGCGATTCAACAGCGACAAATCAGTGGGGAAGTGAAGTTTTAATAAGGTCATTAAACCAATGGATTGTAAATGATACGGTTTATTGTGTCGTTGACACAATTGTTAATTGGGTTGGAAATATGAGGATACCGTTGGGGAGGGCAGTTTTATCTGGGCATGGGACTGCAGGAGAATTTTTAAGAAACAATTTGAAGATTGGTGATACGGTTAAGGTTGTTTTAAATCTTAATCCTAATGTTGGTAGAGTTTTTCAGGCGATTGGTGGACTTCCAAGAATAATAAGGGATGGTCAAAATGTTGTGGCACAAACATATCAGCAAGAGGGTGCGAGTTCAAGTTTTACATATAGCAGGCATCCAAGAACAGCGATCGGATTTTCAAAAGATAGCATGAAAATTTATTTCGTCACGGTTGACGGAAGACAATCTTCAAGCGTTGGGATGACGCTTGATGAACTTGCAAATTTCATGCTTACGCTTGGGGTATGGCATGCAGTTAATCTTGATGGTGGAGGTTCAACGACAATGGTTGTCCGTGGTAAAATTGTCAACTCACCTTCGGACGCAACGGGGGAAAGAGCGGTTTCAAACGCAATTTTAGTTGTAAGTTCCGCTCCGCAGGATACATTGAATAAAATTGAAATTGAGCCGAAAAGATTGAAAATTTTTCGTGGGGAGCAATTTCAATTTAAAGTCTTCGGATATGATAAATACTTTAACCCTGTTCAAATTTCTTCAAACCAAATTTTCTGGTCGTGCGATTCATCAATTGGGATGATAACCTTATCGGGACTTTTTACCGCAGGGAGAAGAAGTGATAGCGGTTATGTTTATGTCAGACATGTAAATGGGTTAATTGATTCATGTTTTGTTGTGGTCGTTGGGATGAGAAATATCACGATATCTCCGAAGAATGCAGTGACAGACACGAGCAGGGAAATTCAATTTTCTGTCAAAGGTTATGATGTTGAGGGGAATTTGCGCCAAATTTCATCAAGCGATGTAAGCTGGAAAGTTATCGGTAATATCGGAACAATTAATATCCTTGGGTTATTTCACGCAACTTATGAGGGGAAAGGAAAGGTTGTTGCAACGCTTGATGATTTATCAGATACGGCAGATGTTGAGGTAATAATTGGAACAGGTGAGAAATTACTTGATAAATTTGATGAGATGAATTTTACTCTCACGGTTGAAAACATAAATGAAGGTGAAATTTTTTTAAGCGATTCAAATTTCACATCCTCCCCGAAGTCTCTTGGTTTGAGGTATAAGTTTGTTCACGAAACGGGAAAACAGCATTGGATTTATTTAAATTCTGAAATTCCAATTTATGGTGTGCCAGATTCAATTTATCTTTATGTTTATGGTGATGGTGGTTCTTACAGAGTTTATTATTTCGTTTCCGATGACAATGGTGAAATTTTTGTTTTCACAGGTGGGGTTGTTAATTGGGCTAACGAATGGAGAAGGGTTGGGGCTTCAACAAAGTATCCAATTCAAACCGCAAGTGGAACCTATTTCTGCTATCCCATAAAAATTGTCAAAATCGCATTTTATTTTACAGGTGCTTATTTAAATGGGGTTGAGTATTCGGGTAAAGTTTTTCTTGATGATTTAAGCATAACTTACCCTGTTAAAATTACCTCGGTTGAGAATAATTCAACGGTTGAAAAATTGGAATTCAAGCTTTATCAAAATTATCCAAATCCATTTAACCCGAGGACGAAGATAAAGTTTTCAATACCTGAAGCGATTGCTTTGAGTAATCCTGTTGAGATAAAAGTTTACGATGTTCTTGGCAGAGAAGTTGCGACGGTTTTTTCGGGAAAAATTAAGTCTGGGGTTTATGAAGTTGATTTTGATTCAACGGGGCTTGCAGGTGGTGTTTATTTTTGCGTTTTGTCCGCAGGAAGGTTTTTAAATTCAATTAAAATGGTCATTCTGAAATGAAGGCATCTGAAATAATTCAGGCGGTTGATGAGTTTTCAGGTGGGAGATTGAGAGAAAAAAATTCTCTTGAGGTCTTGTTGACTATTGCAGTTGAAAATAATTTGATGAATTTGGTGGATGATATCGCTTTTCATTCGAAGTTCTTATGGCGTGTTTTTAACTTTTTAAAAAGTGGAAGAAAAATTTTCGGTGAAACTGCAGATCAAAAGGCTGATGAAGAACGCTATAAGGCGAGGCTTACATCACAAATAAGTGAAAGCGTTGAGAGAATAAGAAGTTTGATTCTAAAAATACTTGAAAGGTTTCCCGAGGTTGAGAAGCAGAGATTTTTTGATAAATTTTTGAAAATTGACGCAGAAAGTTTTGAGAACTTTATGAACCTTGTTCATGATTTTTATTGGTTTAAAAACTGGAGGATTGATGAACATGGAAAGGAAATTTAAAGTCGTGTTTAATTTTTTTGTGTCTGTTTTGATTTTAAATTTTTCACTTGCCCAGAGTAAAATTGCGTTTATCCCGTTTGAGGATATTTCTGGCTTTAAGGGAAGGTGGAATTTAAAAGTTGAAATCCCAAGATATCTTGGTGATTTTGTGTTGAAATTTTATGGTGTTGAGGTTTTTTCGGTTGATTCTGTGGTCGGGGTTGCAAGTGAAATGGGTGTTGGTGTGAGGGATGCGTTTTTGTTTTCAGAATTGAAGAGAAGATTTGGGGTTGAGTATGTCTTTGGTGGGAAGGTGTTAACTTTTAAGGTCAGTAGATTTATGACTGGTTTTCCTCTTATGGCGGGTTATGAATCTTACAACGCAGAAATTGAGATTGAGATTGAGGTTTTTGACCCGTTGACGGGTGAGCGGGGAATCGTATTTGGGATATCTGGAGAGGTTAAAGAAAGAGGGCTTGGTCTAACTCTTCTTGGAAAACCGACGGAAAAATATTCAGAGTTTTATTCGCTTGATCTTTTGAAATTTGGAAGCAGTGAATTTAATGAGACAATCGTTGGTGAAGCGATGAAAAAATCGGGTATGGAGTTTGCGTTGCGATTGAAAAAATACTTTCCAGAGATAATTGAAGATGCAAAGGGAGAAATTGCGGATAAAGTTTCCGGGGCAACTGAATTAAAAGCGGTTGTGATTGAAGGTATGATATTGCTTGTTGGGAAACAGGAACTTGTATATGTTAATCTCGGGCGCAAAGATGGAATTGTTTCGGGGATGGTGCTTTATGTTTTTGATGGCGATGAAAAGGTTGGCGAGTTGGAAGTTGTTGATGTGGTAGATGAGCATTTCTCGTCATGCAGAATTATTAGTTCAACAAAAGAATTGAAGAAGGGAGACAAGGTTAAAACAAGGATTATAAAGTGAATTCTTAAAACAAAAGGGAATTTAAAATGACTGAAAAAACAGGTGAAATCTCCGGGCGGTTAACATCGCTTGATGTTTTCAGGGGAGCAACAATTGCTGGGATGATACTTGTAAATAACCCTGGGAGTTGGGCTTATGTATATTCACAACTGAGGCACGCTGACTGGCACGGATGGACATTCACAGATTTGATTTTTCCGTTTTTTCTTTTCATTGTTGGTGTTGCGATTGTTTTTTCTTTTTCAAGGAGGATTGAGTTTGGTTATCCGAAGGTTAAATTGTTCTGGAAAGTTATCCGAAGAAGTTTGATTTTATTTGCTCTTGGGCTCTTTTTAAATGGATTTCCGAATTTTGATTTTTCGGTGATAAGGATAATGGGGGTTTTGCAAAGGATTGCGATATGTTATTTCTTTGCTTCGGTTATTTTCTTGACATCAAATATAAGATGGCAAGCGATATGGTCTGTGGTTTTGCTTTTTGTTTACTGGGGATTGATGGAGTTTGTTCCTGTCCCAGGGGTTGGCGCGGGATTATATGAGAAAGGTAAAAATTTTGCAGCGTATGTTGACAGTTTGATTTTAAGCGGGCATATGTGGAGCGTGACCAAAACTTGGGACCCAGAGGGAATAATAAGCACAATTCCAGCTATTTCAACAACGCTTTTTGGTGTTTTAACGGGACATTGGCTGAGAAGTAAAAAAGATGAAAAAGAGAAAACACTCTGGCTTTTTATTATGGGGAATTTGGGATTATTCATTGGGGCTGTGTGGAATTCATGGTTACCGATAAATAAAAATCTTTGGACAAGTTCTTACGCTGTTTTCACTGCGGGCTTTGCACTCATAGTTTTTGGATTTTGCTATTATTTCGTTGATGTTAAAGGATATAAAAAATGGGCTTACCCGTTTGTCGTATATGGGATGAACGCTATAACTGTTTTTGTTTTATCAGGGATAATTGGGAGATTAAGCACTTATTTTAAGGTTAGATTACCTGATGGTGGTATGACAACTGTGAAAAATTATATCTATGAAAACTTCTTCGCATCGTGGCTTGGTCCGATGAATGGCTCACTTGGCTATGCGATTGCCCATGTCCTTTTGATGTATTTTTTGATGTGGATTCTTTACAAGAAGAAAATTTTTATCAAGATATGATTGCGTAGCCTAACTTTCTCACATGGATTTAAGCTATCTCTTGAATTAAGTTCATCAGTTCATCAACATCGTTTACAGGTTTTTTACACTCATAATTTGTGCAGATGTAAATTGTTGTTTTTCCATTTATTTCTTTGTATCCTGATGCGAAAGGTGAGAGTGTGATTATGTCGCTTTCTTCATCGGAGGGTTTGAATAAAACAACCTTGTTGGGTAAAAATTTTGAATTAAGAGTTTTTAAAACATCTTCAAGATCTTTCCTTTTTCCAACGATAAAAATTTCAAATGATTTGTCAAATAAAAAGAAGAGGCAAGATAAGAAAAAGGTATAAGCCGATGGGTATTTCCTGACAATTGGGGCGAATGACTCAATCGCTTTATAAATTAGTTTGTTTAGATCATTTCTTCCTGTCATCTTTTCAAGTCTGATTAAATTAAATATCGCCACCGAGTTTCCAGAGGGTATCGCTCCATCGTAGATTTCTTTTTGTCTGAAGATTACATCTTTGTTTTCTGAATCTGTAAAGTAAAATCCGCCATTTTCATCATCCCAGAAAAATTGAATCATTTTATCCGTAAGTTCAAGTGCGATTTTAAGGTATTTTGTCTCAAATGTTGCCTCATATAGTTCAATCAATCCCCAGATGAGGAAAGCGTAATCATCAAGGTAGGCGTTTATTTTTGATTCGCCATCTCTAAATCTGTGAAGAAGTCTCCCATTTATTAGCAGATTTTTTAAAATGAAGTCAACGCTTTTCTTTGCAACATTTAGATATTCATCAACCTGAAAGACTGCGTATGCTCGTGCAAATGCGGATATCATCAATCCATTCCAATCAGTTAGGATTTTGTCATCTTTTAATGGGTGGATTCTTTTTTCTCGGTGTTCAAAAAGTTTTTGTCTTATGTTTTCCCATTTTTTAGAATTTTCCTCGTCAAGTTCGCTTGCAAGGTAAAATATGTTCTTGCCTGTTTTTCCACCTTTGAGCTCATCAAGGTAGTTGCCGTCTTTGTGAATATTGAACTTTTCAATTACGAAATCAAGTTCATCACGAGTTAAAATTTTTTCAAGTTCATCAAATTCCCAAAGGTAAAACTTTCCTTCTTCTCCTTCGCTGTCTGCGTCTTCAGCGCAGTAGAAACCACCATTGGGATTTGTAAGATTTCTCAAAACATAAGATAAAGTTTCCTCACAAAGTTTTTTATATTTTAAATTTCCCGTCGCTTGGTATGCTTCAATACATGCAATTGAAATCAGCGCTTGATCGTATAGCATTTTTTCAAAATGTGGTAGAATCCATTGCCTATCTGTTGAGTATCTATGAAAGCCAAAGCCAATGTGGTCGTATATCCCGCCAAGTGACATTGAGTTTAAAGTTTCCTCTACCATTTTGATTGCGTTCGGATTTCCCGACATTTTCCAGTATCTCAGCAGGAAAATTAAATTGTGTGGGGTTGGAAACTTCGGGGCGTATCCAAAGCCACCATATTCAGGGTCAAATTGCGATTTAAGTTGTTCATATGCCTCTGTTAGGATAGTTTCATCTATAGATTCTTTATGTTGTGTTTGAGTAAGAGTTATAGCGTTTTTGATTCCATTAGTTATCTCATCAGCAAGTGATAAAATCTTTTCTCTGTTTTCATTCCAAAGTTGCACAATTCTTTGGAGGAGATCAATTAAGCCAACTCTTCCGAATCTTGAGTATTTTGGTATATAAGTTCCTGCGAAAAATGGTTTTTTATCTGGGGTCATTATTATTGTTAATGGCCAACCACCTTGACCAGTCATCGCTTGGCATACATTCATATAGATTGAATCAATATCTGGTCTTTCCTCTCTATCAACTTTTATTGGGATGAAATTTTCGTTTAAAATTTTAGCGACATTTTCATCTTCAAATGATTCTTTTTCCATTACATGGCACCAATGACAAGTTGAGTAGCCGATTGAAAGGAAAATCGGTTTATTTTCGTTTTTTGCTTTTTCAAAGGCTTCATCGCACCAGGGATACCAATCAACCGGGTTCTCGGCGTGTTGAAGCAGGTAAGGGCTTTTTTCATTTATTAAATGGTTATATTTTTTCATATTCGTCGGCACTTTTTGTTTAAATTTTTCAACATTCGTTAGAGCAATTTTGTTTCTTTAATTGACTCACCCCCTGACCCCCTCTCTAAAATTAGAGAGGGGGAATGAAAGGGGGGAGAGTTGAATTTGAGATTTACCTCTTGCACTAAAGTGTCCGTTGAAACGATGACAAGCTTGTTAATAGGTTGACTCACCTACCGACTCATTCTCTACTAAATAGAGAGGGGAAAAACCGACTCGCCCCCTGCCCCCTCTCTAAAATTAGAGAGGGGGAATTAAAGGGGGCGAGTTGAAAGATTGACTCACCCCCTGTCCCCCTCTCTAAAAATTTAGAGAGGGGGAATTGAAGGGGGTGAGTTAAAAAATGACTTTTTGAAATTGCTTCTCGCCCTTATAACTCTTTTTATAGAAGAGAAGTAAAGAAATTGACTCACCCCCTGACCCCCTCTCTAAAATTAGAGAAGGGGAATGAAAGGGGGGAGAGTTAGAAGTAAAAGAGAAAAAGAACCAAAGGGGGGGGAGTTGAAAAGTCACCGAGGTTGCTTCGGGACTATGTCCCTCGCAATGACAAGATAAGTGTTCAAGAATTGTTTTAGGGACTTTTGTTTCTTCGCAATGATGGGATGAAAGATCGACTCACCCCCTGTCCCCCTCTAAAGTTTAGAGATGGGAAAAGATTTACTCACCCCCTTGTCCCCCTCTCTAAAATTAGAGAGTCGCGAAGCGATCCCTTCGGGAGGGGAATCAAAGGGGGTGAGTTGAAAAACTTAGTGAGGGGATAGAGAGTTTTATTCTTTAAAGCATACATTTACATTTTTTGAGGCGTAAGCGTCGTCAAGTCGTTTAACAGGTGTGGAATGTGGAG